>NZ_JBNNVQ010000013.1:0-97868 GCF_050280625.1 Pseudomonas sp. NPDC089569 | reverse complement strand
CCGGTGGCGATGCCGGGCTGATCGCCGACTACGCCGAACGCAACGATTTGAGCCTGCCCAAACTCGACGACGGACAAGTCGGCGAGCTGGCCCAGGTGCTGCCAACCTACGCCAACCTGGTCAACCCGCTGGATTTCACCACGGCGATCTGGGGCGATGGCGAAGCCTTGAACCGCATGCTCGACAGTGCCCTGCGCACCGAAGCCGATGCGGCCATGCTGGTCCTCGATTACCCGTCGGAATTTACCGGCGAGCGCAAGGAATGTGACCTGCTGCTGGACCTGTATTGCAAGGCCCTGGCGCGTCACGGCAAGACCGGATTTGTCACCTCGGCCTTCCCCGAGTTGCTGCCGGCCCATGCCCGCGAGCGCCTGCACGCTCAAGGCGTGGCGGCACTGCAAGGAGTTGAAGACGGGTTGGCGGCCTGGGGCCGCATCGCCGGCTACCAGCGCAAGCGTCAAGCCTTGCTGGCGCTGGGCGAATCGGCGCTGGTGCCGCTGTGCCCGCAAGCGTTGGTCGGTGAAGGGCAGTTGCTCAACGAGTGGGAATCCAAGCAGGCCCTGCGTGCGTTCGGCTTGCCGACACCCAACGGCGTACTGAGCACGCCGGAAAAAGCGCTGAAGGATGCCGAAACCCTGGGCTATCCGCTGGTACTCAAGGCTGTCAGCGCGCAGTTGCCGCACAAGACCGAGGCCGGTGCCGTGGCGCTGAACCTCAAGGACGAAGCGGCCCTGAGCGCGGCACTGGAGAAAATGCGCGCCAGCATCGCCGCCTACGCACCGGGCGTGCAGTTCGATCAACTGCTGCTGGAACCGATGGCCAAACCGCCACTGGCGGAACTGATTGTCGGCATCAAGCGCGAAAACGACTTCGGCCTGGCGCTGGTGATCGGTGCGGGCGGGATTCTGGTGGAGTTGCTCAAGGACAGTCGCAGCCTGTTGCTGCCGACCACCGACGGTGCAATTCGCCAGGCCTTGCTGAGCCTGCGCAGTGCCGCGCTGCTGCAAGGTTTCCGTGGTCGCGAAGCGGCGGATCTCGACGCGCTGGTGACGGCGATTCGCGCCGTGGCCGACTACGCCTGCGAAAACGCCGCACAGTTGCTGGAACTCGATGTGAACCCCTTGTTGGTCGGTGCCCAAGGCACGACCGCCGTCGATGCGTTGATTCGCCTCGGCCATGCGTGAGGACCTGAACATGCAAAACAAAACCTTGACCGGTGGCCAGGCGCTGGTGCGCCTGCTGGCCAACTACGGCGTCGACACTGTGTTCGGCATTCCCGGCGTACACACCCTGGAGCTGTACCGTGGCTTGCCCGGCAGCGGCATTCGCCACGTCTTGACCCGCCATGAGCAAGGCGCCAGCTTCATGGCCGACGGTTATGCGCGCGTCAGCGGCAAACCGGGCGTGTGCTTCATCATCACCGGTCCCGGCGTGACCAACGCCGCCACCGGCATTGGCCAGGCCTACGCCGACTCGATTCCGATGCTGGTGATTTCCAGCGTCAACCATAGCGCCAGCCTCGGCAAGGGCTGGGGTTGCCTGCACGAGACCCAGGACCAGCGCGCCATGACGGCGCCGATCACCGCGTTCTCGGCCGTGGCCCTGAGCGCCGAAGACCTGCCGGAACTGATCGCCCGCGCCTATGCCGTGTTCGACAGCGAGCGTCCGCGCCCGGTGCACATCTCGGTGCCGCTGGACGTCTTGTCGGCACCGGTCGCCCGTGACTGGAGCCATGAAGTGGTGCGTCGCCCAGGTCGCGGTTCGCCGTCCTCGGTCGTGCTGGACGAGGCGGTGGCCAGGCTGCAGGGCGCCAAACGGCCGATGATCATCGCCGGCGGTGGCGCCTTGAACGCAGTGTCGCAACTGCAGGAACTGAGCACCCGTCTGGCCGCGCCGCTGTTCACCAGCGTCGCCGGCAAGGGCCTGTTGCCCCCGGATGCACCGCTCAACGCCGGTTCGTCGCTGTGCGTGGAGCCGGGCTGGAACCTGATCGCCGAGGCCGATGTGGTCCTGGCCGTCGGCACCGAAATGGCCGACACCGACTTCTGGCGTGAACGCCTGCCGCTCAATGCCGAACTGCTGCGGGTGGACATCGACCCACGCAAGTTCAACGACTTCTATCCCTGCGCCGTGGCGCTGCACGGTGACGCGCAGCAGACCCTGGCGGCCTTGCTCGAGCGTCTGCCAGCGGATGTGCGCGATGCCGGCCAGGCCATCGCCAAGGTCGCTGCGTTGCGTGAAGCCATTCAGGCTGGTCACGGCCCGTTGCAGTCGATCCATCAGGCGATTTTGCAGCGCATTGCCGCCGAGTTGCCGACCGATGCGTTCATCAGCACCGACATGACCCAACTGGCCTACACCGGCAACTACGCCTTCGATTCGTTGGCGCCGCGCAGCTGGCTGCACCCGACAGGCTACGGCACCCTGGGCTACGGCCTGCCAGCGGGAATCGGCGCCAAGTTCGGCGCGCCGCAGCGTCCCGGCCTGGTGCTGGTGGGCGATGGCGGCTTCCTCTACACCGCGCAGGAACTGGCGACGGCGGTCGAAGAGCTGGACAGTCCGCTGGTGGTACTGCTGTGGAACAACGATGCCCTGGGTCAGATCCGCGACGACATGGTCGGCCTGGACATCGAGCCTGTCGGCGTGTTGCCGCGCAACCCGGATTTCATCGGCCTCGGCCGTGCCTTCGGTTGCACCGTGAGCCAGCCGCAAAGCCTGGCCGAGTTGCAAACCGATCTGCGCAACGGCTTCAAGCGCAACGGTGTGACCCTGATCGAGCTCAAGCATGCCTGTGCCCACTGATTTTCATTTTTGTATCGAGGGGAGGGAGCCATGCGCTTTTCCGATCTGACAAAACGTATCGCCGGTGACGGCGCCGCCGCCTGGGAAATCCATTACCGCGCGCTGGCGATGCAGGAGCAGGGCAAAGACATTCTGCTGCTGTCGGTGGGCGATCCGGATTTCGACACGCCCAAGCCCATCGTGCAGGGCGCCATCGACAGCCTGTTGTCCGGCAACACCCATTACGCGGAGGTGCGCGGCAAGCGCGCCTTGCGCGAGGCCATCGCCAAGCGCCATTGGCAACGCAGCGGCCAGCAGGTGTCGGCCGATCAGGTCACCGTGCTGGCCGGCGCCCAGTGCGCGCTGTTCAGCGTCGCGCAATGCGTGCTCAACCCGGGCGACGAGGTGATTGTCGCCGAACCGATGTATGTCACCTACGAGGCTGTGTTCGGTGCTTGCGGCGCGGTGGTGGTGCCGGTGCCGGTGCGCTCGGAGAACGGCTTTCGCGTACTGCCTGAAGATGTCGCCGCGCGCATCACGCCGCGCACCCGTGCGCTGGCCCTGAACAGCCCGCACAACCCGTCCGGGGCCAGCCTGCCGCGCAGTACCTGGCAAGCCCTGGCCGAATTGTGCATCGCCCATGATCTGTGGCTGATTTCCGACGAGGTCTACAGCGAACTGTTGTTCGAGGGTGAACACGTCAGCCCGGCGAGCCTGCCGGGCATGGCCGAGCGCACCGCGACGCTGAACAGCCTGTCCAAATCCCATGCCATGACCGGTTGGCGCGTCGGCTGGGTGGTGGCGCCGCCGTCGCTGGCCGCGCACCTGGAAAACCTCGCACTGTGCATGCTGTATGGCTCGCCGGATTTCATTCAGGACGCCGCTGTTATCGCACTGGAAAGCCAGTTGCCAGAGCTGGAAGAAATGCGCGAAGCCTATCGCCAGCGTCGCGATCTGGTCTGCGACAGCCTGGCCGATTGTCCCGGCGTGCGTGCGTTGAAGCCCGATGGTGGCATGTTCGTGATGGTCGATATCCGCGAAACCGGGCTGAGCGCCCAGGCGTTCGCCGATCGTCTGCTTGATCGTCACGGCGTTTCGGTACTGGCCGGCGAGGCTTTCGGGCCGAGCGCCGCCGGGCATATTCGCCTCGGGTTGGTGGTAGAGGCCGCGTACTTGCGCGATGCCTGCCAGCGCATCGCCCGCTGCGCGCAGGAACTGATGGAGGCGCAAGCCCATGCTTGATTACAAGTCGTTGTTTATCGATGGCCGTTGGCAAGCGCCGTTTGGCCAGGGCATCGCCGAGGTGATCAACCCGGCCACCGAAGAAGTCGCCGGCCGTGTGCCGCTGGGTGACGAACGCGATGTAGAGAATGCCGTGGCAGCAGCACGCAAGGCGTTTGGACCATGGTCGCGTACGCCGTCCAGCGTACGTGCCGGCTACATCCGTGCGCTGGCCGAGCAACTGCGCGCCCGTGCTGACGAGATGGCGGCGGTGATCACCACCGAACTGGGCATGCCGGTGCAATGGAGCCGTTCGGTGCAAGTCGACGGGCCGATCATCGGCCTTGAACAATACGTCGAACTCGCAGGCGTAATGGACGAAGTGCGCGAAGTCGGCAACTCGCTGGTGGTGCGCGAAGCTGTGGGCGTGTGTGCGTTCATCAACCCTTGGAACTACCCGCTGCATCAGTTGATCGGCAAACTCGCCCCGGCCCTGGCGGCCGGGTGCACGGTGGTGGTCAAACCGAGCCAGGAAACCCCGCTGCATGCGTTCCTGCTCGCGCAGATGATCGAAGCCATCGGCCTGCCTGCCGGTGTGTTCAACCTGGTCAGCGGGCCGGGTTCGAAGGTCGGCGAGGCGCTGGCCAAGCACCCGGACGTGGACATGGTGTCGTTCACCGGCTCCACCGGTGCCGGTGTGCGGGTCGCGCAAGCGGCGGCGCCGTCGGTCAAGCGGGTGTGCCTGGAACTGGGTGGCAAGTCGCCGTTGCTGATTGCCGAGGATGCCGATCTGGACGCGGCCGTGCGCTACGGCGTGCAGGACGTGATGATCAACTCCGGGCAGACCTGCACCGCGCTGACCCGCATGTTGTTGCCGGCCAGCCGTTATGCCGAGGCGTGTGAAATCGCCTTGCAGGAAACCCTGAGCCTGCGCATGGGCGATCCCCTCGATCCGCAAAGCTTCCTCGGCCCGATGTGTTCGGCCGGGCAGCGACGCACCGTGCAGGATTACATCCGGCTAGGTGTGTCCGAAGGCGCGCGGCTGTTGTGCGGTGGCGATACGGCAGCGGACTTCGAGCGCGGTTACTACGTGCGTCCGACACTGTTCGCCGACGTCGACAACCGCATGCGCATCGCCCAGGAAGAAATCTTCGGTCCGGTGCTGTGCCTGATTCCCTATGCCGATGAAGCACAGGCCATCCAGATCGCCAACGACTCGCCATTCGGTCTGTCCAGCGGCGTCTGGGCCGGCAACCGCGAACGGGCCTTGCAACTGGGGCGTCAGCTGCGCGCCGGTCAGTGCTTTCTCAACGGTGCGGCGTTCAACTATCAGGCGCCGTTCGGTGGCTACAAACAATCGGGCAATGGCCGTGAGTGGGGGGAAGAGGGGCTGAACGAGTTCGTCGAAGTGAAGGCGATTCAGGTGTGACGGTCAGTAGCACAAGTGTTGTTTGCACCGGGCCTCGGCCCGGTGTTCTGCGTGGTTTTGAACAGGTATTTCATTAGCTTTCAATCAGGGGCAATGCAATGAGCGATAACAAAAACAAGATTACTCAAGCGAACCACGAATTCAGCTTCCCGCGTCGAGACTTCCTAAGGTACAGCGCGGCAGCCGCCGCGGTGGCCGGGGCATTCTCCATGGGCCTGCCGATGGGCGCCTTCGCGCAAGAAGCCACGCCGAAAGCCGGCGGCGTACTGCGCCTGGGCCTGGCCGGTGGCAGCACCACCGACTCCAAGGACCCGGGTTCCTGGGCCGATACCTTTACCTTCGTCGGCTTCTCGGCGGTCTATAACACCCTCACCGAAATCGCCGTCGACGGCACGGCCATTCCCGAACTGGCCGAAAGCTGGACCTCGACGCCGGACGCACGGGTCTGGACCTTCAAGCTGCGCCAGGGCGTGACCTTCCACAACGGCAAGACCCTGAATGCCGATGACGTGGTGGCCTCGATCCAGCATCACCTGGGTGAAAAATCCACCTCGGCAGCCAAGACTGTGCTGGGCGATGTGGCCAAGGTCAGCGCCAACGGCAACGACAGCGTGGTGTTCGAGCTGCATTCGGGCAACGCCGACTTCTCGTACGTGGTAGCCGACTATCACCTGGTGATCATGCCGAGCAAGGATGGCGTGCCGGACTGGCAGGCTGGCGTGGGCACCGGCGGTTATCGCCTCAAGGCGTTCGAGCCGGGCGTGCGCATGACCCTGGAACGCAGCCCGGATTACTGGAAGGCCGGGCGCGCGCATTTCGCCAGCGCCGAGCTGATCGCCATCGCCGACGGCGCCGCGCGGGTCAACGCACTGGTGACCGGTCAGGTGGACGTGATCAACAAGGTCGACCTCAAGACCGTGTCGCTGCTCAAGCGCAACCCCAACCTGGTCATCGAAGAAACCAAGGGCGCGCAGCACTACACCTTCCCGATGCTGACCGACAGCCAAGTGTTCCAGAACAACGACGTGCGCATGGCGATGAAGCATGCGATCAACCGCGAGACCCTGCTGGCCTCGGTGCTGTACGGCTATGGCCTGGTGGGCAACGATCACCCGATCCAGCCCGGCAGCCGCTTTATCAACACCAGCCTGGAACAGCGCACGTACGACCCGGACAAATCGCGCTTCTACCTGAAAAAGGCAGGCCTGGATTCGCTCAAGGTGCGTTTGCAAGCGTCCGACGCGGCGTACACCGGCGCCGTCGATGCCTCGGTACTGTTCAAGGAGCAGGCGCGTGCCGCCGGCATCGACATCGATGTGGTGCGTGAACCGGCCGATGGCTTCTTCTCCAACGTCTGGATGAAGCAGCCGTTCACCACCTCGTTCTGGTACAGCAGCCTGACCGCCGACCGCATGTTCAGCATCGGCTACGCCAAAGGCGCGGCCTGGAACGAAACCCACTGGGACAACCCGCGCTTCAACCAACTGCTCAACGCCGCACGGGGCGAGATGAACGACCCGCTGCGTCGCGAGATGTACAACGAAATGCAGGCCCTGTGCCGGGACGATGGCGGCGCGATCGTGCCGCTGTTCGCCAGCTCCGTGGCGGCACGCTCCAACAAGGTCGTTCATGGCGGGCAGACCGCGCCCTATGGCGAGCTGGATGGCCTGCGGGTGATCGAGCGTTGGTGGCAGGCGTAATTCCCGGTCATTGATCGTTCCCACGCAGAGCGTGGGAACGATCAAATCCAGTGTGGGAGCGAGCCTGCTCGCGATAGCGGATTGTCTGTCACAGTGATGTTGAATGTGCCGGCGCCATCGCGAGCAGGCTCGCTCCCACAGAGAAGGTTTTTGTCTTCGTGAGTGTGCCCAATTCAAGGAACTGCGCGGTGAATAGTATTTTAAGGTTGCTACTTCAGCGTCTGGCATTAGGGCTGTTATCGCTGTTTGCGGTGTCAGTGATCATTTTTCTCGCGGTCAGCATGCTGCCGGGCGATATCGCCCAGGCCATGCTCGGCCAGTCCGCCACGCCGGAAACGGTGGCGGCATTCCGTGCGCAACTGGGGCTGGACCTGCCGCCGCTGAGCCGCTTCGGGCAGTGGATCGGGCACCTGCTGCAAGGGGATCTCGGCGTGTCGCTGGCCAACCAGCGGCCGATTGCCGAATTGGTCGCTACGCGCCTGGGCAACACCTTCAGCCTCGCGCTGCTGGCGGCGCTGGTGTCGGTGCCATTGGCCTTGCTGCTGGGCATGCTCGCGGCGCTGTATCGCAATAGCTGGTTCGACCGCCTGCTCAACACCTCGGCCTTGAGTGCGGTGTCGTTCCCCGAGTTTTTCGTCGCCTATATCCTGATCCTGGTCTTCGCGGTCAAGCTCAACTGGCTCCCCAGCCTGTCCAATCTGGCGCCGGACGCGTCCCTCGGCACGGTGCTGGAGCATGCCGTGTTGCCGGTGGCCACCCTGAGCCTGGTGGTCATCGCGCAAATGATGCGAATGACCCGCGCTTCGCTGATCAACCTGCTGGCCAGCCCCTATATCGAAATGGCCCGGCTCAAGGGCATCAGCCAGTCGCGAATCATCTTTTGCCATGCCTTGCCCAACGCGCTGGCGCCCATTGTCAACGTGGTGGCGCTGAACCTGGCCTACCTGGTGGTAGGCGTAGTGGTGGTCGAAGTGGTGTTTGTCTATCCGGGCCTGGGCCAGTTGCTGGTCGACTCGGTGTCCAAGCGCGACATCCCGGTGGTGCAGGCCTGCAGCCTGATCTTCGCGGCGACCTACATCCTGCTCAATACCAGTGCCGATGTGCTGTCGATTGCCAGCAATCCACGTCTGATGCATCCGAAGGGGTAAGCCATGGGTCTGTTCAAACAATTGCTGCGAGCGCCGCTGAGCGCGAAGTTCGGGCTGCTGGTGATCGTGCTGTACATCGTCGTCGCACTGTTTGCGCCGCTGCTGGCGCCGTTCGGCGAAACCCAGGTGGTGGGCGAGGGCTTCGCCCCCTGGGGCGGGCAGTTCCTGTTGGGCACCGATAACCTGGGGCGCGACATGTTCAGTCGCCTGGTCTATGGCGCCCGCAACACTTTGGGCATCGCCTTCCTGACCACGGTGCTGGCCTTCCTGCTCGGCGGCATCAGCGGCCTGGTGGCGGCGATCAAGGGTGGCTGGGTCGATCAGGGCCTGTCGCGTGTCGTGGACATCCTGATGGCGATTCCGCAACTGATCTTCGCCTTGCTGATTCTCAGCGTGGTGGGCACCAACGCCGTTTCACTGGTGCTGGTGATTGCGCTGCTGGATGCAACGCGGGTGTTTCGCCTGTCCCGTGCAGTGGCGATGACCGTGGTCGTACAGGACTTCGTCGAGGCTGCGCGCCTGCGCGGTGAAGGCCTGTGGTGGCTGGTGACCCGCGAGGTGTTGCCCAATGCGGCGGCGCCGTTGATTGCCGAATTCGGCCTGCGTTTCTGCTTCGTGTTCCTGTTCATCAGTGCGTTGTCGTTCCTCGGTTTGGGCATACAACCGCCCACCGCCGACTGGGGCAGCATGGTGCGCGACAACGCCGTACTGATCACCTTCGGCGACATCAGCCCGTTGCTGCCCGCCCTGGCCGTGGCGCTGATCACGGTCAGCGTCAATTTTGTCGTCGACTGGATGCTGCATAAATCCAGCGGCCTGAAGGAATGCTGAGCATGACGAACGCCAAACCTTTGCTGGAAATCCGCAACCTCAAGATCGAAGGGCATTACGAAGATGCCTGGCATCCGCTGATCAAGGGCATCGACCTGACCTTGCAACGGGGTGAGGTGCTGGGGCTGATCGGCGAGTCCGGGGCCGGCAAGTCGACCCTCGGCCTGTCGGCCATGGGTTACACCCGCGACGGCTGCCGCATCACCGGTGGCTCGGTGCACTTCGACGGCATAGATCTGCTCAAGGCCAAACCCGAGGCCCTGCGCAAACTGCGCGGCCTGCGCATCGCCTATGTGGCGCAGAGCGCGGCGGCCTCGTTCAACCCGGCCCATCGCTTGATCGACCAGCACGTGGAAACCGCGGTGAAGAACGGCGGCATGAGCCGCGAACAGGCGATGCGTGAGGCGGTGGAGTTGTACCGGGTGTTGCGCTTGCCGAACCCCGAAACCATCGGCCAGCGCTATCCGCATCAGGTCTCCGGCGGACAGTTGCAACGGGTGATGACCGCCATGGCCATGGCTTGCCACCCGGACCTGATCATCTTCGACGAGCCGACCACCGCGCTGGACGTCACCACCCAGATCGAAGTGCTGGCGGCGATTCGCGACGCCGTGGCGACCTACGGCAGCGCGGCGATCTACATCAGCCACGACCTGGCGGTGGTGGCGCAGATGGCCGACCGCATCATGGTGCTGCGCCACGGCAAACTGGTGGAAGAAGCCGAGACCCGCAAGATGCTCGGCGACCCGCAGGAGGACTACACCAAGTCCTTATGGGCGGTGCGCAGTTTCCGCACCGAACCCAAGGCCTGCCCACAACAGGAACAACCGCTGCTGGAACTGCGCAACAGCTGCGCCAGCTACGGCCATCAACCGGTGCTGCACGACGTCTCGCTGAAGCTCTACAAGGGCCAGACCCTGGCGGTGATCGGTGAGTCCGGCAGCGGCAAAAGCTCCACGGCGCGGCTGATCACCGGTTTGCTGCCGCCCACTTACGGCGACGTACTCTACGACGGCGCGCCGCTGCCGGCGGACTTTCGCCAGCGCAGCAAGGAACAGCTGCGGCGTATCCAGATGATCTACCAGATCCCGGACACGGCCCTGAACCCGCGCCAGCGCATCGTCGACATCATCGGCCGGCCGCTGACGTTCTATCTGGGGCTCAAGGGCAAGGCCATGCGCGCGCGGGTCGCCGAGTTGCTGGAAATGATCGAACTGGACCCGGCGACCTACATGGAGCGCCAGCCCCGTGAACTGTCCGGTGGACAGAAGCAACGCATCTGCATCGCCCGCGCACTGGCGGCGGAACCACAACTGATCATCTGCGACGAAGTGACCTCGGCACTGGATCAACTGGTGGCCGAAGGCGTGCTCAAGTTGCTCAACCGCATTCAGCAGCAGCTGGGCGTCGCCTACCTGTTCATCACCCACGATGTGGCTACTGTGCGGGCGATTGCCGATGAGGTATTGGTGATGCAACGGGGCAGGGTGGTCGACCATGGCTCGCGTAGTGCAATCTTTACCCCGCCGCATCAGGACTACACCGGATTGTTGTTCTCCTCCGAACCGCAAATGGACCCCGACTGGCTCGACCGCTTGCTGGCCAGCCGCACAAAAAATTCAAACCCTACGCTGGAAGAAGTCTAAGGAACCACCATGAAAGTATTGATCGTCCATGCTCACCCGGAGCCGAAATCCTTCACCGCCGCCTTGCGCGACCAGGCGGTCGCCAGCCTCGAAGCCCAAGGCCACGAAGTGCAAGTCAGCGACCTGTACAAGATGAACTGGAACCCGGTGGCCAGCGACGCCGACTTCGCTACCCGGGAAAACCCCGAGTACCTGGTCTACGCGCTGGAACAACGCCTGGGTGTGAAGAGCCAGTCCCTGGCGGCGGACATCCAGGCCGAACTGGACAAACTGCTGTGGGCTGACCTGTTGATCCTCAACTTCCCGATCTACTGGTTCTCCGCCCCGGCCATGCTCAAGGGCTGGATTGATCGGGTGCTGGTGTCGGGGATCTGCTACGGCGGCAAGCGTTTCTATGATCAGGGCGGGCTGGCTGGCAAGAGGGCGCTGGTGACGGTGACCTTGGGCGGGCGTGAGCACATGTTTGGCGATGGTGCGATCCACGGCCCGCTGGAGGACATGTTGCGTCCGATCCTGCGCGGGACGCTGGCGTACGTTGGTTTCGACGTGCTCGAACCGTTCGTGGCCTGGCATGTGCCGTACATCAGCGATGAGGCGCGCCAGCAATTCCTGGTGGACTACGACAAGCGCCTGCAGCACCTGAGTGATGACCAGCCGCTGGTGTTTCCGAAGCTTGCGCAGTTTGACGACAAGCTCTATCCGCTGACTACCAATGCCTGACTGACCCCACAATCTCCGGCTGACACCAAAACCACTGTGGGAGCGAGCCTGCTCGCGATGAGGTCGTGTCAGTCGGCGTCTATTTCGTCTGACACACCGCTATCGCGAGCAGGCTCGCTCCCACAAGGATGGGTGTTGCCGCAGATGCCCACATATCCCTGTAGGAGCGAGCACGCTCGCGATGGTCGTTAACGATGACGCTGGAAACCTGACACCCAGCGGCGTTCTTCAGTCCATCGCGAGCAGGCTCGCTCCTACAGTGGTTGGCGGTGCGTTTAAAGGTTGTTTAACGGCTGTCAGCGTTACTTCTCGCAAGCTACGGCGGCTTGCGTCGTTGCCTACAGCTACGCCAGAATCCGCCGGCTTGTGCGTCTTGGGGGTGGGTTTTATCGTTGACCGGTCGCTGCAAAACAGCAGCGATCGGGTTTGGTAGCCCGGCAACCACATACGCGTAGCATCACCTGCAGGCAAGCGCCATTTCGGCAATTGTTTTAATGGTGGCCATGCGTAGGGCGCTCTCGGGCGCGCCGGTTTTCCATGTGGGCCGGTCTACCAACCTCCGTATGGCCACCACCCATCGTTTGGTAGCGAGAGTGATGGCTCCATTTCTCACATATGGAGTTTCACCATGTTCAAAGTCACACCCAATCCCCCGGACACCGACCCAGCATCCCCGTACGAAAGTACCGACTCCAAGAAATTCCACGAAGCCGCCGAGCGCGCCCTCGATCATTACCTCAACCCCGGCCCGGGCATCATGGCCACGCCGCGCACACCCAGCACGATGTTCATCGTCAATCCCGAGCTCAATGTCGAAACCTTGCTGGTGCATGCCTGTGAATCGCTGGCATCGGCGAACGTCATGGCCACTGATCTGGTGGATCATCTGGAAGGATCCAGTCGCAATGCACTGCTGGGCATTGCACAGGTGATCATGCTTGGTGAGCTGGCCGTGAACCGGGCGCTTGATCAGCTGGATCCGCCGTAACCATAACCTTCGGATCACACATGTCCCTGTAGGAGCCAGGCTTGCCGGCGAAGGCGGCCATGCGTCATGCAACGGCCATGAAAATGCCTTCGCCTGTAGGAGCGAGGCTTGCCGGCGAAGGCGGCCCCGCGTCATGTGGCGCCATTGAAAACGCCTTCGCTTGTAGGAGCGAGGCTTGCCCGCGAAGGCGGCCTCGCGTCATGCGGTGTCATTGAAAACGTCTTCGCCGGCAAGCCTGGCTCCTACAGCGAAGGCGGCCTTGCGTCGTGTGGTGTCATTGAAAACGTCTTCGCCGGCAAGCCTGGCTCCTACAAGGGCCGGGGTGGGGGCCGAGGGCGAGGGCGGGGCGGTGATCTACACTGATGGCTTGTTTAACCGTTCCGGCCATTGTGGGAGGTCGTCATGAACAGGTTGTCATCCATCGCCCTTGGCGTCGCTTTGATCACCATCGGTTTCCAGGCTTGGGCCGAAACCGTGGTGCCGCTCAAGGGCCAGACGTCGCAACAGACTCAACTGGACATCAACGATTGCCACAGCATCGCCGCCAGCCAGGCGTCGTCATCGACCTCGACGCCTTCCGGTGGGCGCATCAAGGGTGCTGCCGCAGGCGCAGCGGCCGGTGCGACCGCCGCCGAGGTGCGCGGGCGTCAGCATGACGAGTTTTATGAAGGCGTCGATGACGATACCAAGCAGGACTACCGGCAGAACCGCGCCAAACAGACCGCTGCGGCGGGCGCTGTGGTCGGTGGTGCGCGCCAGCGCCAGGAGCGCAGGGCGCAGGCCAAGACGGCCGCTTCGACCACATCGACCGCCTATGCCAGCTGCCTGCAGGGCAAGGGGTATCAGGTCAATCCCTGAACCCTGAACCCTGTGGGAGCGAGCCTGCTCGCGATAGCGTCAGTTCAGCCGGCATGAATGTTCACTGAGACACCGCCTTCGCCGGCAAGCCTGGCTCCTACAGACCGCCTTCGCCGGCAAGCCTGGCTCCTACAGGCCGCCTTCGCGGGCAAGCCTCGCTCCTACGGGGTGGTGCCGTCTGATCATGTTCGTACTGTTTGCATTTCACGAACACAGTAGTCGTTGACACTGCAATTGTTGCCATTTCTCCCTGCGCTTATCGTCGGCTCCACAATGACTCGCGGGTCATTGGTGCCAACAACAAGAACAATATCCGGAGAGTGTCGATGAGAGCTGCAGTCAGTCTCGCGATGAATATGGCAGGTCTTGGGTTATGTGCCGTGGGCGCGTGCCTGTATCCAGCCGACAACGTCAAGGCCTCGGGCATTCCTTATGCCAGCAACAGGCCGCAAAGTTTCCAGTTCAGTTCCGACTTCACCGAGCCCTACAACTCGGTGGGCCAGGAATTCGAATACAACGACGACAGCAAGCGCTTCGACGATCACGGCAACAAGGTCACCGGCAGCAAAACCGATACCTACGTGGGGCTGACGTCGCTTTTGCACTACTGGAAAGTCGACGGGCTGCCCAATACCGGTTTCATCGCCAGCATCACCCTTCCGGAGATTGCGGTACGCGGCAATGGCACGCGGGTCAGCGGCTTTGGCGACCCTTTGGTGGGCGGGCTGGTCTGGTACAACCCGACACCGCTGCGCACCATCGGCATGCAGGCCTACGTGCAGTTGCCGACCGGCGCGGACTCGGTCAGCAGCGACACCTACGCCTTGTGGCCGTCGCTGTTCTACAACGAATGGCTGGGCAAGGTGAACATCGACCTGCTGGTGGGCGCCATCATTCGCGGCGAGGGCCCGCACCACACCGACCCTGGCGACACCGGCCACGCCAACCTGCGCCTGGGCTACAACATCGTCGATCGCCCGACCTACCAGGTCACCCCCTTCGTCAGTGCCGATTACCAGAAAACCTTCAGCACCAAGGATCGCGACAACAACGACATCGCGTTCACCGATTCCAACGAAACCGCACTCGGCGCCGGCGTGCTGTTTCAACTCAAACCCGGCGTGCAGCAAGTGTTCAATCAGAAAATGTGGGACCAGGTGTCCATTCACTATTCCAAGGGCGTGGAAGGGCGCAACACCACCGTCACGGACGGCTTGTTCGTGCAGTTCTGGCATTACTTCTGAGTCGTCGACGCCTGCCTGCGTCTTGTGATCTGTCTTTACGCGATGTTGTGTTCGCGACCCTTTGCGGAGAATAAAAATGAACGAAGAAAACGAAAAACCGGCACTGTCGCGCCGTACCTTTATCAAGGCCGGCGCTGCCGGAACTGCCGTCGCCGCACTGTCAGGCGTTGCCGGTCGGGTCATGGCCACTGAACAACTACCCTTCGACAGCGAGCACGACATCGTTGTCGTCGGCGGTGGCGGCAGTGGCTTGCCGACGGCGCTGTTTTCCCGTTGGCTGGGCAACGACGTGGTCGTTCTGGAAAAGGCCGGCAGCCCCGGCGGTACGGCGGCCAAGGCGGCGTTCTGGTACTGGGTGCCGAACAACAAGCCGATGCGCGACGCCGGCATTGTCGATGATAAAGCCGACTATATGCGCTACGTCGCGCGTCTGACCCGGCCGCAGTCCTATGACCCGTCGTCACCGAAACTCGGCCTTTCGGATTGGGAATACGAGATGTGCGAAGCCATCTACGACAGCGCATCGCCGGCCGCCGAACTGCTGGCCGAGCGCGACGCGCTGCCTTATCGCCACTGCCCGGACGTGCCGGACTACTGGTATGAGTTGCCCGAAGACAAGGCCAAGAAAGGTCGGGTGTTGCTGCCCAAGGAGGCCCGGGCCAGCATGTCCGACGGTGGTCGCGTGGCGATTCGCACACTGACCGCCGCCGCCAAGCGTGACGGCGTGCAGATCCGCACTGGCGAGCGCGTGGTCAAGGTCATTCAGAACGACAAGGGCGAAGCGATTGGTGTCGAGGTCGAGACCGAGGAGGGCACGCGCCAACGGGTCAAGGCACGCAAGGCCGTGATCTTCGCCACGGGTGGTTTTACCCACGATCCGGAACTGCGCCGCAATTTCCTCAATGTCCCGGTGTACGGCGGTTGCGCGGCGCTGACCAATGAAGGTGATTTCATTCGCATCTCCAGCGACCTGGGTGTGCAGCTGCGCAACATGAACTATGCGTGGTCGTGCCCGATCCTGTTGGAGAAGGCCCTGGCGAAGGACGGTTCGATGTCCGGCATTTTCACCATGACCGGTGACTCGATGCTGATGGTGAACAAGTACGGCAAGCGCGTCGTCAACGAAAAAACCGTCTACAACGAAATGGTGCCGACCTTCTTCCAGTGGGACGGCGATAAAAGCGAATACCCCAACCTGGTCATGTTTTCGATCTGGGACCAGCAGGCCCAGGACAACTGCAGCAGCGACGAATACGGCTCGCCCATCGTGCCCAAGGGCGGCAACGACCGCCATGTGGTGCGGGGCGAAACCCTGGAGGAGCTGGCGACCAACATTGCCGCACGGCTGGACAAGCATGCCGCCGACATTGGCGGCATGAAACTCAGCCCGGATTTCAATCTCAACCTCAAAGCCACGTTCAAGCGCTTCAACGAACTGGCCAAGAAAGGCAAGGATCTGGATTTTCAGCGCGGCGAGCTGGTGATTCAGGGGGTGTTCACCGGGCCGGTCAAGGCCGGGCGCACCGGCAACCTGACCATGTACCCGTTGGCCTCGAAAGGCCCGTACTACGCCGCGCTGATCACCGGCGGCAACCTGGACACCAAGGGCGGGCCGAAAACCAACTCGGTCGGTCAGGTGTTGAACAACGCCAATGCACCGATCCCGGGGCTGTATGGCGTCGGCAACTGCGTCGCTTCGGCGTCGGGACGCGCCTATTGGGCCGGCGGTTCGACGCTGGGCCCGATCATCGCCTTCGCCTATCGCGCAGCGAACCAGGCACACAAAGAGCCAAGCCGCAGCTGAATCAAGGACCGGGCCGCGATCAACCGTGGCTCATCCGATCAACCGTGATTGCACGAGAACAACGATATGACTCACTTGCACTTTTTCCTGCGGGTGCCGGCTCTGCTGGTTCTCACAGCCGGTTTCGGCCTGGCGGGTTTTGCCCAGGCCGATGACCTGGAAGTCGCACAGAAACTGGCCACCAACCATTGTTCGGTCTGCCACACCTTCGACAAGGGCGGGCCGCCGGGGCAGGGGCCGAACCTGTTCGGGTTGATCGGTCGCAAGGCCGCCAGCGAATCGAACTTCACCTACAGCGACGGTTATAAAAAAGCCATGGCCGGCAAGGTGTGGGACGAGCAAATGCTGGACGCCTGGCTGACCGACGCCCAGACCGTCGCCCCCGGCAGCGCCATGGTCTATTCCCAGGACGACCCGGCCAAACGGCAAAAAATCATCACCTACATCAAGTCGCTGCACTGACAGCCGCGTCCACTTTTCGCAAAAATCCCGGAGACCGACATGATCAGCACCCAGACAATGACCGACGAGCAACGCAAATCCGTTGCCCTGGAATACCTCAAGGCCTTCGACAACGGCGGCATCACGTCCACCGGCGGCAGCATTCTCGACCTGTTCGCCGACGACGCACAGGTGCTGTTTCCAAAATGGGGGCTGGCCAGCGGCCGTGAGCAGATCGGCCAGATGTTCACCGACCTGGGCAGCCGCTTGAAATCGATCACCCACGACTATGCGCACTTCAACTGGATCCTCACGGGCACCGATACGCTGGTCTGTGAAGGCACCAGTTTCGGCGAGCATGTGGATGGGCCGTGGCGTGCAGGCGTACCGACCCCGGCGGGTGCCGGTTACTGGGTCGATGTGTTCGAAATCCGCGATTTCAAGATCCAGCGCTGCTTCATCTACCTGGACCCGGACTACGGCAACCAGGACACCGCGCGCTACCCCTGGCTCAACCGCTGATCCTTGCCGGCGAACAACGATAACGCGGTGCGACAGATACACCGCGGCGTCTGGTTCGCCGTAGGAGCCAGGCTTGCCGGCGAAGAACGATAACGCGGTGCAACAGAGACACCGCGGCGTCTGGTTCGCGGGCGAGCCTCGCTCCTACAGGCGAACAACGATAACGCGGTACGGCATATACACCACGGCGTCTGGTTCGCCGTAGGAGCCAGGCTTGCCGGCGAAGAACGATAACGCGGTATTGCAGATACACCGCGGCGTCTGGTTCGCGGGCGAGCCTCGCTCCTACAGGCGCAGAACGATAACTCGGTACGGCAGATAAATCGCGGTGTCTGGTTCGCCGTAGGAGCCAGGCTTGCCGGCGAAGAACGATTACGCGGTATTGCAGATACACCGCGGCGTCTGGTTCGCGGGCGAGCCTCGCTCCTACAGGCGCAGAACGATAACGCGGTGCGACAGATACACCGCGGCGTCTGGTTCGCCGTAGGAGCCAGGCTTGCCGGCGAAGAACGATAACGCGGTGCGACAGATACACCGCGGCGTCTGGTTCGCCGTAGGAGCCAGGCTTGCCGGCGAAGAACGATGACGCGGTGCAACAGATACACCACGGCGTCTGGTTCGCGGGCAAGTCGGATCGCCGCCCGCTCGCTCCTACAGGCGAAGAACGATTGACGGTCAAGACGGTATCTGCAAAGGCAGGCATTCGCCCGGGATGTGGAGTACGAGCTAACCTCGTTGTTCATACAAGAACACTCCAGAGAATCCGCGCCATGGATCGTTTACTCAGTGTCGAAGCCTTCGTGCGGGTTGCCGAAACCGGCAACTTCGCCAAGGCCGCCCAGCAACTGGGCGTGACCCGTTCGGTGATCACCCACCGCATCCAGCAGTTGGAACAGTTCATCAATGCGCCGCTGTTCCACCGCAGCACGCGCCATGTGCGGCTCTCCGAAGTGGGTGAAACCTACTACAAGGAATGCGCGGACATGGTGGCGGGTTTCAATTCGCTGACCGAACACATGCGCGAACTGCGCGCCAAACCCACCGGCAAGTTGCGCGTGCAGATGCTGCCGGGCTTCGCTATCGGTCACTTTGGCCGCCTGCTGGCCGAGTTCACGCGCCTTTACCCGGACATCGAAGTGGACGTGATCGTCAACGACCGGGTAGTGGACCCCATCGAAGAAGGTTTCGACGTGGCGTTCCAGATGTTTCCGCCCATGGCCGAAACCCTGATCGAGCGCAAGCTGTTCAGCGTGCGTCGATTGTTCTGCATGTCCCCCGAATACGCCGACGTGTTCGGCGTGCCGACCCATCCCCAGCAACTGCTCGACCACAAGATTGCCCTGTACGAAGGCTATCCGTCGCGCAATCGCTGGATATTCACCCGCGAAGACGAACAGGTGGAGCTGACCCTGCCGGGGCAGGTGCGCTCCAACTCGGTGCATTTGTTGCGCGATTACGCCTCGACCGGGGTGTGCATTGTTTGCCTGCCGACCCTGGTGGCCAGCGATGACTTGCAAAGCGGCCGGCTGATTCCGGTGCTGCAGGACTATGCATTGTCCTCCTTCAATTTCTCGGCCGTGTATCCCGCCACCCAGCGCCGGGCGCTGAAAGTGCGGACATTGATCGACTTCCTGGTGGAAAACTTCGGTGCCGAACCCTGCTGGGACGTGCCCTTGCTGGAGCGCGGTTGGGTGCGCTGACGGTATACACGAAACCTGTGGGAGCGAGCCTGCTCGCGATGGTTGTAAATGATGACGCTGGCTGTCTGATGCCCCGCGGTGCCTGGGCCTCCATCGCGAGCGTGCTCGCTCCTACAGGGGATTGCGTTGGGTTCAGTGTTTGCGTTTTGCGAACACTGTTGTCGCCGTCTCTCTAATTGTTCCCGCAAGGGGTGCGACGTACTGTTGGTTCACGGTTACTACAACAACAAAACGGTGACATCCATGAGTAGCGCGGCAATCGAAACAGTCTTCGGCTCGCTGGATAACTACAGCAAGGGCTCGGTTGAAATCATCAGCGGCCAGGCCAGCCATTACGCCTTTTCGAACATTTTCGAAGTGGCCCAACAATCCCTTCCTTATGAAAAAGTCGTGGTGGGCCTCAACCTCGGCTATGTCATCGAAACCCTGCGTGCCGAAGGCCAGTCACCCTGGTACACCGCCGCGCACGATGAATTCGCCATCGTCATGGACGGTGACGTGCGGGTGGACTTCCTCAAGCTGGATACACCGTTGGTGGAGGGCGAGGGCACTCGACTGGCAGGCGAAGTGCCCGCCGGCAAACCGATGGGTTATGTGCTGCTCAAGCGCGGTCACCAGTGCCTGCTGCCGGTGGGCACGGCCTATCGCTTCGAGGCCGAGCGACCCGGTGTGATCCTGCAACAGACCATCAAGGGTCCCTTGTCGGTCGAGAAGTGGGCAGACATCTGCTTCAAGTGATCCGACCAGGCTGATCGGCTCAGCACCTGTCTCTCCCATAAAAGCAACAAGAGGAATCCTTCATGGCCATGCTCGAAAACGCTGCCGATAACGCACTCTTTGCCGACGACGAAGTCCAGGCCAGCGCCCCCCATGCAATCACCGGCTACCGTGCTTTCAAACTCGGCGCCTTCGAACTGTCGCGCGACGAATATTTTGCCCGTATCACCTGGCCCGCCAAGGGCCAGACCCGCTCGCACCTGATTCCGGTCGACGCCTTCCTGCGCGCCATGATGCGCGACGTGGCCTGGGGGTTCTTTTACGGCTGGGTCAACTTCGACCAGGTGATCGGCACCCGCAACTACTACGGCAATGTCGACCTGTACGCCGGCACCTTCAACGGCACGCTCAAGGCGGCCGGGGTGAACTACACCGAAAACTTTGAAACACCGCTGATCATGGCGACCTTCAAGGCCATCCTGCGGGACTGGACCAACGCGACCTTCGATCCGTTCGCAGCGCCGGAAGAAACCGGTTCGGCATTCGGTCGCAAGAACGGCGACAACATCCAGGCCATCGAACGTTTCCGCATCGCCACCAGGCGCATGCCGGGTTTGCCCGACGACTCGCCACTGCGCAACGATCTGCCGGTCAACCGCCAGTTCATCGATGTTGCGCAGGACGAGCCGCAAATCCACGCCGCCGAGGGTTTCGAAGGGCAGCTGCATGGTTTCAACCTGTTCAAATACCTGTCGCGCTCCGACGTCACCTGGAACCCGTCGGTGACGTCGGTGTGCAAGGCCAGCCTGTTCTGCCCGACCACCGAGGAGTTCATCCTGCCGGTGTTCCATGGCAATGACCGGATCGAGTGGTTCCTGCAGATGTCCGACGAAATCATCTGGGACGTCGGCGACAAGGACGACGGCAACCCGCGTGCCCGTATCACCATGCGTGCCGGCGACATCTGCGCCATGCCGGCGGACATCCGCCACCAGGGCTATTCGACCAAGCGCTCGATGCTGCTGGTGTGGGAAAACGCCACGCCGAACCTGCCGCAACGCTACGAAAGCGGCGAGCTCAAGCCCTATCCCATCGAGTTCTAACACCTTGCGCACAGCCTGGCGCGTGTCGGGCGAGTGCCGAATTTCCAGTCGTCAGACACTGCGCCGCCGGCGCGGTGCGAGGAAACCATTATGCAAAATCAGCTCTATATCGATGGCCGCTTCGTGGATGCGGTCGCCGGCGGCACCATCGACGTCGTGTCGCCCCATGACGGTTCGTTGATTACCCGCATCGCTGCCGCTGAAGCCGCCGACATCGATCTGGCGGTGGCCGCCGCCAAACGTGCCTTTCCGGCATGGTCCGCCCTGGGCGCCGCCGAGCGCGGCCGCCTGTTGCTCAAACTGGCGGACAGGATCGAGGAATGCAGTGAAGAGCTGGCGCAGCTCGAATCCCTCAACACCGGGCACCCGATCCGCGATTCCCGTGGCCTGGACGTGCCGCGCACGGCGGCCTGCTTCCGTTATTTTGGCGGCATGGCCGACAAGATCGAAGGTTCGGTGATTCCGGTCGAAGCCGGGTTCCTCAACTACGTGCAACGCAAGCCGATTGGCGTGGTGGGGCAGATCGTGCCGTGGAACTTCCCGCTGATGTTCACCAGCTGGAAAATGGGCCCGGCGCTGGCGGCGGGCAATACCATCGTGATCAAGCCTTCGGAAATCACACCGCTGTCGACCCTGCGCATTGTCGAGTTGATGACTGAAGTCGGCTTCCCCAAGGGCGTGGTCAACGTCGTGCCGGGTTACGGTCATACCGCAGGCCAGGCACTGGCCGAGCACCTGGACGTCGGCAAAATCGCCTTTACCGGGTCGACCGCCACCGGACGGCGGATAGTCGAAGCCTCCCGCAGCAACCTCAAGCGCATCCAGCTGGAGTTGGGCGGCAAGGGTGCCAACATCGTGTTCGAAGATGCCAACCTGGACGCGGCGGTCAACGGCGCGGCCTGGGCGATCTTTCACAATCAGGGCCAGGCGTGCATCGCCGGTTCGCGCCTGATTCTGCACGAAAAAATCGCCGATCAGTTCCTTGAGCGTTTCATCGCGCTGGCCAAGTCCGTTCGCCTGGGCAATCCCATGGACCCCGAGACCGAAATGGGCCCCTTGACCTCGGCGCTGCACCGTGACCGCGTCATGGCCTACATCGACATCGCCATTGAACAGGGCGGCAAGATTCTCGCCGGTGGCAAGGCACCCGATGCGCCAGAGCTGGCCAACGGCTTCTACGTCGAACCTACCGTCGTCGAAGCCAAGCCAAATGATCGGGTCTGTCAGGAGGAAGTCTTCGGCCCGTTCGTCACGGTGGTGCGTTTCAGCACCGATGAAGAGGCCCTGGCCATCGCCAACAACACCGAATACGGACTGGGCAGTGGTCTGTGGACGCAGAACCTGGCCCGTGCGCACAAGATGGCCGATGCGATTCACGCCGGCATGTGCTGGATCAATTGCTACAAGCGCGTCAACCCGGGCAGCCCGTTCGGCGGTGTGGGGCAGTCGGGCTATGGCCGTGAAATGGGATTCGAAGCGATTCATGACTACACCGAGGCCCGCTCGGTCTGGGTCAACGTCGATGCGAATATCCCTCCACACTTCAAGCGCTGAGGTTTGCCATGAACCCTTTTGTCTACCAAAGCCTACCGACCCGCGTGGTGTTCGGCTGGGGCAAGCTTTCGGCGCTGGCTGAAGAAATCGAACGGCTGGGCGCCAGGCGTGCGCTGATTCTCACCACGCCAGAGCAACGCGGGCTCGGCGAACAGGTGGCGCAGTTGCTCGGCGATCGCGCCGCGGATGTCTACTCCCGGGCCGTGATGCACGTTCCGCTGGAAGTGGCACAAGCGGCACGAGGCGAAGCAGTGCGGCTGCATGCCGATTGCTGCGTGGCCATCGGCGGTGGCTCGACCATCGGCCTGGGCAAGGCGATTGCCATGGATTCGGGGTTGCCGATTGTGGCCGTGCCGACCACTTACGCCGGTTCCGAGATGACGCCGATCTACGGGTTGACCGAAAATCGCCTGAAGAAAACCGGGCGCGACCCCCGGGTGTTGCCCAAGACGGTGATCTACGATCCGCAATTGACCTTGTCGCTGCCGGCGCACATATCGGCCTGTTCCGGCATGAACGCCATGGCTCACGCGGTCGAGGCGCTTTACGCGCAAGATGCCAACCCGATCATCGGGTTCATGGCCGAGGAATCGATTCGCTCGCTGGCACTGGCATTGCCGGCTGTCGTCAAGGACCCGAATGATCCCGATGCGCGCAGCCAGGCGTTGTACGGTGCATGGCTGGCGGGCATTTGCCTGGGGTCGGTCGGAATGGCCTTGCATCACAAGCTGTGTCACACCCTGGGCGGGACCTTCAATCTGCCCCACGCCCAGGCACACGCCATCGTGTTACCCCATGCCGCGCATTACAACCGTGAAGCGGCGGCGGGTCCCCTGCAACGTGCCGCGCGCGCGCTGGGTGGCAGCGAGGCGAGCGAGGCCGGTGCCTTGCTGTATGCGCTGAACCAGAAACTGGGTATCCCTCTGGCGCTGGCAGACATCGGTTTCCCGCAGAACGGTCCGGCTGAAGCGGCGCAAATTGCCTGCGCCAGCCCTTACTACAATCCGCGGCCATTCGAGCAGGCCCCGATCGAAGCGCTGTTGAACCGCGCCCTGAACGGCCAGGCACCCGCCTGATGGGTCGGGGCTGGCAACCATTTCCACGACCGCCGGAAGAACAAGAATGAGCGATCAAGACAAAACTGCGGAAAGATTGATTTCCCAGCACGCGGTGGACAGCTTCGCGAATGCCCCCGATGCCCGCTACAAACAGATCATGCAAAGCCTGGTGCGTCACCTGCACGCATTTGTCAGCGAGGTCGAACTGACCGAGCAGGAGTGGTTCGAGGGCATTCGCTTCCTGACCGAGACCGGTCACAAGTGCGATGGCCTGGTGCGCCAGGAATTCATCCTGCTTTCGGACACCCTGGGCGTTTCGATGCTGGTGGATGCGATCAACCATCGTCACAGCGCAAACGCCACCGAAACCACGGTGTTCGGACCGTTCTACATCGAAGGCATGCCGGATCGCGAGTTCGGCGAAAACATGGCATTGACCCCGGGCGAAGCGGCGCTGGTGCGCGGGCGGGTGGTCGATGCCCAGGGCAGGCCGCTGTCCGGTGCCGTGCTGGACGTGTGGCAGACGGCCGAAAACGGCATGTACTCGGGGCAGGACAGCGAGCAGCCGTTCGGCAATCTGCGCGGTCGCTATCGCACTAATGAAGATGGTTATTTCGCGATTCGCACCATTGTCCCGGTGTGCTACCCGATACCCACCGACGGCCCGGTCGGGCGCATGCTCGATGCCGCCAATCGCCATCCCTGGCGGCCGGCGCACCTGCATTTCATGGTTGAAGTGCCGGGTTATCGCAAACTGGTGACGCACCTGTTCAACCACGATGATCCGTACCTGGACTCGGACGCGGTGTTCGGCGTCAAGCAGTCATTGCAGGTGATCTATGAAGACCGGATGACGCACGACGACTTGTCCGCCGATCTGGAGATGCCGTTGCCGTTCAAGCGTGCCTGTTACGAATTCGTCATGGAAGCGGTGTGAATCATGGCGCAGTTTTTTGCGGTATTCGCCACCGACCACCCGGATTCCCAGGCCTTGCGCCAGCGTCTGCGGCCCAGTCACCAGGCTCATTTGCGCGCCACCGGGGGGCATCGGGTGGTCGTGCGGCTCGGTGGTCCGACGCTCGACGATGCCGCCATGGCGATGAATGGCACCTTGCTGGTCATCGAGGCCGGCAGCCTGCCGGAAGTGGAAGCCTTCATGCAGGACGACCCTTATGTTCAGGCCGGGCTGTTTGCCAGCCTGCAGATACGTCCCTGGCACTGGAGCCTGGGTAACCCGGAAATGCGTGGCTGACCATGACAACCATCACCTTGTGCCGGCGCGAAGACATCGCTGACGGTGGCGCCCTGGGGCTGCCTCAGCACAAGCAATTGCATCCTGCCGGTTTGATTGCGGTGCGCCAGGGTGAGCAGGTGTGGGTCTACATCAATCGCTGCCCGCACTTTTCCGTGCCCCTTGACTATCGATCGCAAGAGTTTTGCACCTACCGCGGCAGGGTCCTGATGTGTGCGCATCACAGCGCGATGTTTCGTTTCGAAGACGGCCATTGCATCGACGGCCCTTGCAAGGGCGCGCATCTGGAGGCGGTGCCGGTGCGCTGGGTGGAAAACCGCCTGGTCATGGAGGTGTCGAATCCTGGCGAGCAGGAGCGGGCGGACTGACGCCCGGTTGTCCTTGCCGTTGATCGAGCAGATGCACCATCAGGCAGGCATACAGCGTCACCGCGATGAACAGGCCCATGCGCACGGCGAACGCGGTGTAGACGTCCTTGCCGGCGGCGCTGTCCTGCACCGACTGGCCCAACAGAATGATCAGGGTCACCAGGGTGTTGAGCCAGAAGCCGGGACTCCAGCGTGTCTGGCTGAGCCCATAAAGCTTGCGCGCCAGCACCAGGCTGAACAGCAGCATCCACAGAAAGAACATCCACAGGTGCACGAACAGGCTCAGCGCCGACCAGAACCCGATGGCCAACAGGCCGCCGAGCAGGGTCGAGCCGACCAGTTCGCGGGCGGCATCGCGGGCACGCACCGTGGAGCTCTGTTGCCCGAGGTTGACCGCCTTGAGCACGATGGGCAGGTAGCGGGCCGGATCGATCAGGGCCAACAGGAAGGCCGGCATCACGATCAGGGTGGCACGCAAGGCGATGCGTTCGACTTGCTCGGCCGGCAAGGCCGGGGCCTTGGCAGGCGCTGGCAGATTGGCCGGTTCCGGGAACAGCCCATGGCCCACCGCACCGGCCAGAATCGCGAGAAACAGGCCGACGACCAACGCCGTGATGACGCTCAATGCCAGATCGAAATCGGCAACGCCGGCCGAGGAAATCATGGTCAGGCCAATCACCAGGAAGGTGACCACCAGTGCATTGCCGCCGCGCAGGCCAAAGCGGAACACCAGGAACAGGCTGACGCCAATCAACAGCACGCCGCTGAACGCGAAATAGCGCAGCAGTGGAATCAGCAGCAGGCCGATGCCGGTGGTCAGCATCGCCGTGAGTGCCAGCGCCAGCGTGGCCTTGAACGACAGTGGCCGATTGAGTGTCACCAGCAGCATCGCGCACAGCACCGGCGCCAGGAACGGAACAGGCAAGGCCAGGCCGAAACTGGCCGCCAGGCACAGCGCGGTGCCGGTGGCCAGGCGCAGGGCCCTTTGTACCCTTGGCGAGCGCTCAGTAGGCATACGACAGCCAACTCATCAGCCCGAGGAAAATCCGGCCCAGCGGGTTCAGCGGGTTGCCTTCGGAAGGGAAAGCCATGACTTCGGCCTGGCCGCCGGCGCGGATCGAGCGGTTGTCACGCAAGGTCGCCAAGGCATCGGGTGAAAATTCGATGATCACCGGGAAACGCTGGGCCGGGCGCAACCAGTCGCGGCTGTTTTGCACGGTGGGCAGGGTACCAGGGGCAGGGGACTGGCCGACGCTGACGCCGTAACCGACACTGCGCACGCGCCCCTGGAACACTTCGCCGGGCAGGGCATCCAGCACGATCGACACCGGCGTGTCGGGCTTGACCAGCCCCAGGTTGTTTTCGGTCATGTCGGCGCTGATCCACACATCGTGAATGGCGATCAGGGTCATGACCGGTGTACCCGCCGCGGCGAACTGACCGACATCGGTACGCAAGTCGGTGATCAGTCCGGCCGAACGCGCACGTACCTGGGTGTTGGCCAGGTCCAGTTCGGCTTTCGACAGGGCGGTGGCGGCGCTGCGCAGTTGGGCGTTGTCCTGCTCGTTACCGCCTTCCTGTTCGCGGGCACGTTGCACTTCGGCGCTGGCCGCGGCTACCTGGCTGACGGCGGCCTCGCGGTTGGCGCGCGACACTTCCAGCAAGCGCACGGAAATGGTCCCGGGGTCCTGGCGGTACAAGCCTTCGAGGCGCTGATTGTCCTGGCGCGCCTTGAGTTCGTTGGCCTGCGCTGCGCGCAAGTTGGCCTGTGCCGAGGCAATGCCGGCCGTGCTGGCACCGATCTGCCGACGCGTCGATTCAAGGTCGGCGCGGGCGCGGTCGACGGCGATCTGGTACGGCTGCGGGTCGATCTCGAAGATGACGTCCCCGGCCTTGACGTCCTGGTTGTTGCGTACGTTGACGCGGATCACCCTGCCGGCGACCTCGGCGGCCACCGGGATCACGAAGGCGCCAACCCGGGCCTGTTGCGTATAGGGCGTGAAACGGTCTGCCAGCAGATACCAGGCCAGGCTCACGACAATCAGCAGCAGCACCCCCTTGATGCCTTTTTTCGTCGGGTCGGCGGCGGGCTGGGCCTGGGCTTCACTGGAACCGGGCGCGGCGTCAGTCATGGTCTTTTACCTGATTGGGCAAAGGGGAGGCCGGTTGCGCAGCCGCGGGTTCGGCCAGCAAGTCGCCCCAGTCGGTACGTTGTTCCATTTGCCGGCGCGTGTCGGGATCGACCTTGGGCAGGGCGCTGTACCAACCGCCGCCCAGGGCCTTGTACAGCGCGATGGCGTTACTGACCGCATCGTTGCGACTGAGCAAATAGTTGTCCTGTACGTCGAGCAAGGCGCGCTGTGCATCCAGCACCCGTTGAAAGTCCGAGTAGCCTTCGCGGTACAGCGCATTGGCCAACTCCAGCGAACGTACGGCGGCGCCTTCGGCCTCGTGCAGAATGCGTTCGCGTTGCAGCGAGCGGGTCAGGCCGCTGGCGGCGTCGTCCGCTTCGCGCGCCGCCTGGCGCACGGTGTCGCGGTAGACCTCGATCAATTGCTGCAACCTGGCGTCCTGCACGCGCACGTTGTTGCTGATCCGCCCGTGGTCGAACACGTTCCAGCGCAGGCTGGGGCCGCCGATCAGGTCGAGACTGCGCGACGTGCCGCTCAAGGTGTCGGCGGACCAGACAATGCTGCCCAGCAAGGACAGCGACGGGTAGAAATCGGTTTCGGCCACGCCCACCAGCGCCGACTGTGCCGCGACATTCAGCTCGGCGGCGCGGACATCGGGACGGCGCAGCAAAAGATTGGCCGGCACATCCTGCAACACCGCGCGATCCACCAGCGGGATCAGGCCGCTGTATTCGACCACCATCGGCAGCGCGCCGGGTGGACGACCGATCAGCACGGCCAGGGCGTTGCGCTGGCGCAGCAGTTGATCTTCAAGGCTGGGAATGCTGCTCAGCGTGCTCAGGTACTGGGTCTTGGCCTGTTGCAGGTCGAGTTCGGCGGTCTGGCCACTGTTGAACAGCTTTTGCGTGATGTCGTAACTGCGCTGTTGCTGGCGGGCGTTTTCCCGGGCCACACGCAAGCGCGCTTCGGTGGTGCGCAGTGCAAAGTAGGTGTCCGCCACCTGCGCCCGCAACAGCACCAGGACGTCCTCGTAGTTGGCCTGCGTGGCGAAGTAACTGGCATCCGACGATTCGATGGCGCGGCTGAAGCGTCCCCAGAAGTCCAGCTCCCAGCCCACGTCGAAGGCGGCGCTGTGTTGCCAGAAATGGCTGTCTACCGGGTTGTTGCCGCCTGTTTGATTGCGATTCACGTAGAGGCTGTCGACGCTGACCTGTTGCAATTGCGGGTAACGCCCGCTCTGGGCGATACCCAATTGCGCGCGGGCTTCCATGACGCGCAGCCCGGCTATTTTGAGGCTGGCGTTGTGGGCATCGGATTCGGCAATCAGTTGATCGAGCACCGGATCCTTGAAAACTTGCCACCACTGGCGGATGTCCGGATACAGGGCACGTTGGCTGGCCTGTTCGAGCTCAGGCGAATTCCAGTGATCGACCCAGGGCTCGCCGGGTGGCTGAAAGTCCGGTCCCAGCCGCACGCATCCGCCCAATGCCAGCACGAGCAGCCACATCCACTGGCCCGGGCGGATCGACTGGGGGGCGGCGGTAGGGCTCGCGTGCTTCACAACCAGGCAACTTCCTTCCGGGGAACGTCACTGGAGCATAGCCGTCCGCGGCAGGAGCGTTCGTATCGATGAGGCAGTGTGCAAAAAACGCCGCGACTGTCTTGAAAACGACCTGTTTACGCTGAACGCGCACCTTGATCAGTTTTCTGTTGAACGACTGTTCAGCTTGGACTATGTTCGTTCCACCTTCTCTCCCGGCTGGTTGCGGGCTTGCGTTTCTTCATTTCGAACGAGGCACTGGCATGCGGTTTTCACCCTTTGTAGAGCGGATCTCAGGCCAAGGCGTTGCCGCTTGGGATATTCACTATGCGGCGTTCGAAGCGCAGCGCGCTGGCGAGGATGTGATCATTCTCAGTGTCGGCGACCCGGATTTTCCCACCCCTGACTTCATCACCGATGCCGCCATCGAAGCACTGCGCGAAGGGGACACTCACTACACGGAAATCGCCGGTCGCCTGGCCCTGCGCGAGGCCATCGCTGCGCGTTACGGCAAGCTGTTCGGTCGCGAGCTGCCCGCGGCGAACGTGATCACCGTGGCCGGTGCGCAAAATGCCTTGTTCGTGACCTCGATGTGCCTGCTCAGTGCCGGTGACGAGGTGATTGCCCTCGATCCGATGTACGTCACCTACGAGGCCACGCTCAAGGCGTCCGGTGCCACGTTGGTGCGCGTGCCCTGTGCGGCGGACGATGATTTCCGCCTCGATGCGGCCGTATTGGCCAAGGCCATCACACCGCGCACGCGGGCCATTTTCCTGTCCAACCCGAACAACCCCACGGGTGTGGTGCTCAATGGCGAAGAACTGCAAGCCATCGCCGAACTGGCCATCGCCCATGATCTGTGGGTGGTGGTCGATGAAGTCTATGAAAGCCTCACTTTCGAGCGCGAACACCAGAGCCTGGCGGCGTTGCCGGGCATGGCCGAACGTTGTGTAGTGATCGGCAGCCTGTCCAAATCCCATGCCATGACCGGTTGGCGAATCGGCTGGATCATCGCCAATCCTGCACTGGTAGCCCATGCCGAAACCCTGGTGTTGAGCATGCTCTATGGTTTGCCGGGATTCGTCATGGAAGCGGCGCTCAAGGCGGTGCAGGCTCACGATGAAGTGGCCCACGGCATGCGCGACATCTATCGGCGGCGACGGGATCTGGTGGTGGCGGGGTTGTCCGACTGCCCAGGCATCGCCGTGCTCAAGCCCGACGCCGGCATGTTCGTGCTGCTGGACGTGCGCGGCACCGGCCTTGCGTCGCTGGAATTTGCCTGGCGCCTGCTGCGCGAGGCGAACGTATCGGTGCTCGATGCCGCGGCGTTCGGTGAACCGGCCCAGGGCTTCGTGCGGCTGTCCTTCACCTTGGGTGAAGAGCGCCTGGCCGAGGCTTGCCGGCGTATCCGCGATTTTGTCCTGACACTCAAGGGGCAGGCGCCACAACCGGTGATCAGTCGCGTGACGACGCAAGCGGCGCCTGAGCCGGTCAAGACCCGGACCATGATCGAGGTCGAAAAGCTGCACAAGCGTTTTGGCAATATCGAGGTGCTCAAGGGCGTGTCCCTGAAGGCGAACGAAGGGGAGGTCATTTCGCTGATCGGCGCCAGCGGCTCGGGCAAAAGCACGTTGTTGCGCTGCATCAACATGCTCGAAGTGCCGGATCAGGGGCGCATTCTGGTGGACGGTGAGAGCATTCACCTCAATCACACACGGCCCGGCGCTCCGCTGGTGTCGGATGTCAAACAGCTTGTACGCATAAGATCCAGCCTGGGCATGGTGTTCCAGAACTTCAACCTCTGGCCCCATCGCACGGTGCTGGAAAACCTGATCGAAGCGCCGACCCAGGTCCTGCGCGAGAGCCGGGCGGAGGCCACCGAACGGGCCGAAGCCCTGCTCGAACGCGTGGGGCTGGCGGCCAAGCGCAACGAGTACCCGGCGTTTCTTTCCGGGGGACAGCAACAACGGGTGGCCATCGCCCGGGCCCTGGCCATGCGGCCCAAGGTCATGCTGTTCGATGAACCCACCTCGGCACTCGATCCGGAACTGGTCGGGGAAGTGCTGCGGGTGATCCGCTCCCTCGCCGAAGAAGGCCGGACCATGATCCTGGTGACCCATGAAATGGCCTTTGCACGCGATGTCTCATCCAAAGTCGCCTTCTTGCATCAAGGGCTGATCGAGGAAACCGGTACGCCGGATGAAGTGTTCGTACACCCACGCAGCGAGCGTTGCCGGCAATTCGTCAACGCTCATCAGACTCGCTAATACAACAAAAACAGACGGGGAAACATCATGGGAAATCGACGTTTGGCAAACTGGTTGTCCGGCGTGGCCTGCGTCATGCTGGCCGGCATGAGCGCAGCGCAAGCACAACCGATCCGCTTCGCAGTCGCAGCCGAACCCTATCCGCCGTACACCGAGAAACAGGCCAACGGTGAATGGAAGGGCTTCGAGGTCGACCTGATCCACAAGCTGTGCAGCGAAATGAAAGCCGATTGCGAGATCAAGGAAGTGGCCTGGGACGGGATCATTCCATCGCTGCTGGCGAAAAAGATCGACGTGATTTTTTCCTCGATGTCGGTGACCGAAGAACGGGAAAAACAGATCGCCTTCAGCCGGGCTTACTACGATTCGCCGGTTGCGGTGGTCGGGCCGAAGGGCACCACCGTGGCCAAGTACCCGGATGACCTGAAAGGCAAGACCATCGGCGTGCAGAACTCGACGGTGAGCGCCAACTACCTCAAGACCTACTACGAAAAAATCGCCGACGTTAAGTACTACGACACCCAGGACTCGGTGAACGCCGACCTGATTGCCGGGCGCCTGGACCTGATGATGGCCGACGGCACCGCCATGGTCGCCTTCGTCAAGACCCCGGACGCCAAGGACCTGGGCTACCTCGGCACCGTGCCGTACGACCCGCTCTTCGGCAAGGGCGTGGGCGCCGGCCTGCGCAAGGAAGACACCGCACTCAAGGCTCAGTTGGACACCGCCATCCAGTCCCTGCTGGCCAGCAAGGACTATGAAAACCTGTCCCAAAGCTACTTCGGGACCAACGTCAAGCCTGCGTTCTAACCATTGATGCCCCTGTAGGAGCGAGCACGCTCGCGATGGAGGCCCGGACACCGCGGGCACCCAGACAGCCCGCGTCATCGTTGACGACCATCGCGAGCATGCTCGCTCCTACAGGGATCGTGTCCTCCAACTGGAGACTGAAATGCCGGCAATGTTCGATTTGATCGATTTCAGCGAACAGGGATGGGGTGGGGCGCTGCTCAAGGGGCTCTGGATGACCCTGCAGATTTCGGCCGGGGCCTTTGTTGTCGGCCTGGGCATCGGCCTTCTGGTGGCCTGCCTGAAACTGGGTGGGCCAAAGCCGATTGCGGCGCTGGCCCGTGGTTACACCACGCTGTTCCGGGCCGTTCCGGAACTGTTGTTGATCTTGCTGCTGTATTACGTCGGTTCCATGGCGCTCAACTCGTTGATGGCTTCGCTCGGTTACGGCGTGGTCGATGTCAGCGGTCCGCTGGCGGCCATTCTGGTGTTGGGGTTGGTGCAGGGCGCCTACGCCTCGGAGATTTTCCGCGCGGCGATCCAGGCCATTCCCTTCGGCCAGATCGAAGCGGGGAAAGCTTTCGGCCTGCACGGCATGGGCCTTTTCCGCCGCGTCACCCTGCCGATCATGGCGCCTTATGCAATGGCGGGGATGGCCAACCTGTGGATCAACCTGATCAAGGACAGCGCGCTGATCAGCGTGGTCGGCACCAACGAACTGCTGTACACCGCCAAGCAGGGCGCAGGTTCCACGCGTCACTATCTGTTGTTCTATCTCACCGCCGCGGCGCTGTATTACGCAGTGACGCTTTTGTCCAACTACCTGTCGGGACGGCTCGAGCGGCGCATTCGTCGCTGGATGCCGCTTGCTGACTGAACCGGCGGAGTGAATGAAATGATTCCAGCGTGGACAATTCAATACGCAGAGTTGCTGGTCCGCGGGCTGCAAACGACCGTCACCATTTTGCTGGTGTCCAGCGTGCTCGGTTTTGTGCTCGCGGTGCTGGTGGCGCTGGCGCGAATCTCCAGGAACAAGGTCATCGCCAAGGTCAGCCTGCTCTACACCAGCGTGACCCGTGGTACACCGCTGCTGATCCAGATCTACATCTTCTATTACGGCCTGGGCAGCCTGTTTGCGCAGTTTCCGCTGATTCGCGGCAGTTTCCTCTGGCCCTACCTGCGCGATGGCTTCTGGTACATCGTCTTCGCACTGGTGGTGTCGGTGGGGGCTTATGTTGGTGAAGTGATTCGTGGCGGGCTTCTGGCCGTGCCCAAGGGCGAAATGGAAGCCGCCAGTGCCTTCGGCATGACGCAGCGCCAGGCCCTGCTGCGAGTCCGTTTACCCAGGGCGTTGCGCTTGCTGCTGCCGACCCTGGCGGGGGAGACCGTGATGCTGCTCAAGTCCACCGCACTGGCCTCGACCATCGCCGTGATCGACCTGCTGGGCGCGGCCAACGTGGTACGCACACAAACCCTGCAAGTGTATGAGCCGTTGCTGCTGGTGGCCGGTGTGTACGTGTGCCTGACGTTCCTGATCGAGGGGGTGTTCGCCTTCGCCGAGCGCCGGGGCACACCGGTGCGCAGGTCCGCATGATGAAACAGCCTCTGGTTGACCGTTCCATGCAAGGCATTGGCCTGTGCACCCTGGGCTATGCCTTCCTGTCCTTGCAGGATGCGGGCATCAAGTGGCTGGTGGCCGATTATTCGGTGTTCACCATCCTGTTCTGGCGTGCCCTGGTGGTGGTGCTCGCCTGCTTGCTGGCGGGACGCCTGCAATTGGTGCAGCGTGCCTGGCGTTCGTCCAGCCGCCGCTTGCTGGTGGTGCGTGGGCTGTTGTCGATCGCCGCGTGGCTGCTGTATTACACGGCAGCCCGTGACCTGACCCTGGCGGAGATGACCACCCTGTATTTTTCCGCGCCGATCATGGTCACGGTACTGGCGACGCTGATTCTCAAGGAGCGTGTCACCGGCTGGCAGTGGTTCACCCTGATCATCGGGTTCGTCGGTGTGGTGATCGCCTGCCGTCCCGACAACATGAACGACCCCGTGCCGATTGTGCTGACGCTGCTGGCCGCGATGTGCTGGGCATTCACCTATATCCAGTTGCGCCAGGTGGACGACCAGACGTCAGTGCTTGAGCAAATGCTGATCACCAACGTGGTGTTCGTGATTTGCATGGCGGTGGCGTTGCCCTGGACGCACACACCGGCACCGACCCCGGCGTGGCTGGGCATGCTCGCCGCCGGATTGATGGGCGGGATGGGGCAGTTCCTGCTGTTCGCCAGTTTCCAGCGCGCCACCGCGACCGTGTTGGCACCGTTCGAATACACCGGGCTGATCTGGGCATTCCTGTTGTCGAGCCTGGTCTGGGGCACGTTGATGGACGTGTCATTGATGATCGGCGCCGGCCTGATCGCGGTCAGCGGCACGCTGGCGATGATTTTCGGCCGACACGCGTCACAGGACGTCGTCGGTGCCGAATGCTCCGTGTCGCAGCCCCTTTATCCAGCAGCGACAGATATGCAGGCCGTTGGCCGGGCTGAAGGTCTCGGCGTTCAGGCACCACTCGATCCAGAGGCCGTCGAGCATCGCCGATAGGCCGATGGCGGCCAGGCGCGTGTCGTGAATCACGAAGCCTTCGCTGGCCGCCAGGTCATCGAGCAACCGGCACAGCAGGTCGAGGTAGGCGCCATAGCTTTTTTCGTGGGACTGGCTGACGTGTTCGGAATGGCGGATCAGGCTCCAGAACACCACCCAGGCACCGAGCAGCTTCGGGTCCATGACCCGGGGTGAAAACGAGCCGACCAGGAAGGCATCCATTTTTTGCGCCGGCGTATCGGCCTGCTCGATTTCCTGATGCAAGGCCGTAGTCAGTTCGCTGGCGAGCTTCTGGTAGGTGTCGGCGATCAGCGCATCGATGCTGCCGAAATGGTGATTGAGCAAGCCTACGGAGACCCCGGCTTCGGTAGCGATGCGCCGCACGGATATCCCAGCGTGGCCATCGCGAACCAGGCAGCGCAGGGTGGCCGCCACCAGCAAGTCACGGCGTTCGTCGGGTTCTGCGCGGCGGTTTTTCGGGGCAGTGGTGGTCACGAAGAGGTCCTTGGCGGTAATCCACGCAACCGAGCTTAGTTGAACGTCTGTTCAATCACCAGCCTCGACGCTGCGGTTTTTAACGAACATGAAGGGAGGATGAGCCGATGGTGCAGGATGTTTCGTTCGACGTTCGCAACAACAATGGTGAGGCCGTGCAGGTCGGCGCCTGGCGCTTCGCAGGCGAGGGACGCGGTCCTTCCGTGCATTTGCAGGCCGGGGTGCATGCCGATGAAATTGCCGGGATGCTGGTGTTGCATCTATTGATGCAGCGCCTTCGGACCGCCGAGTCCGAGGGGCGGCTCAAGGGAAGCGTGACGGTGGTGCCGCAGGCCAATCCCCTGGGCATCGGCCAGTTTCGTCAGGGGCGGATTCTGGGGCGCTACCACGATGCCACCGGGCACAACTTCAACCGCGGCTTCGATCAATCGGCGGCGCTCAAGCGTCCCTCGACCAACGTGCAGGAATGGCAAAAAAAACTGGTGCAACTGGCGGCGCCGGCCGACGTCATGCTCGACCTGCACACCGACGACGAAGCGCTGCCATACCTCTACGTACACCGCAGCTTCTGGCCCCGAGGTCGTGAACTGGCCGCGGCGATGAAGATGGACGTGGCGATCGTCTGGGATGACGGTGGTGACGGTTCGTTCGAGGAAACCATCATTGCGCCCTGGCTGCGCCAGGGCAGCACCGACGGGCGCATGGCCGCGACGCTGGAGCTTCGGGGGCAGGGCGACGTCAGCGATCACTTCGCCGGGCAGGATGCCGAAGGGCTCTATGCGTGGCTGTGCGGGTATGGGGTGATCGAGGATTCGGTGACACCCGCTGACTGGCCTGTGGAGAAGGTGGAAATGGGCCACATGGAAACCATCCTGGCGCCGCAGCCGGGGGTAATGATTTTTGAAAAGGAACTGGGGGACATCGTCGAAGAGGGACAACGCTTTGCCCGCATCCTGCGGCGTCCAGGCGATCCGTCCTCGGAGGTGGTGCTGTATGCCGAACAGACCGGGCGCCTGGTCACGCGCTACCGGGATCGGTTGATCGCACAGGGCATGGGGGTGGCCAAGTTCACCGGCAGTCGCCCTTCACGTAACTGGAGTGGCGGCTTGCTGGACCCGAACTAAAGAAAATCCCTACAAACAAAGGTGATCTCCCGAATACCTTGCCAGTCAACCTTGCCCTAGGCTGCCGGATTCGCAGCCCGTGCGGGCTGCCCACTGGCGGAGTTTGGCATGCGGCTTTTTGAGTTGATCACCTTTACGGTCCGGGTTCGCACCGTTGCCCAGGCACTGGCAAAAATCGAGACAGCACTGGCCGACCCCGAGGTTGGCGGCACGCTGATGGGCTGCTGGGCGTCGGAAATCGGGCAGTTGAATCAAATCGTCGTACTGCGTGGCTTTGCCGATGAGCATGCACGGCAAATGGAGCGCGAGCGGTTCCTGGCGGCGGGCACGGCGTTCGGTATCAACGAGTTCATCACTGATCTGCGTATCGAAAACTACAGCCTGTTTCCTTTCCTCGAACCCCTGAGCGCCGGCCACCACGGACCCTACTACGAGTTGCGCGTCTACGATCTGGTCAGCTCCGGGCTGCAACCGACACTCGACGGCTGGCGCAAAGCGATAGAGCCGCGCACTGCCGAGCAGTACTCGCCGGTTTACGCAGCGTTCTACGCCACCGACGGTGACTTGCCCCGATACCTGCACATCTGGCCATGGACCACGCTGGAACAACGCTTGCGGGTGCGCACTCAAGCCGTGGCGGACGGCGTGTGGCCACCGGAAAACTCCGGCCCGCAACTGCGCGACATGCGCTCGACGATCTGCCTGCCAGCGGCGTTTTCGCCTTTGCAATGAGTGGGTAGGGTGGTGGGTGGCAAACCACTCGTTTTGGGGGGCGACCTTGTCCTGGGGCAAATGCAACCATTGGGGCACCAGAACAATAGGAGCCACAGTGATGAGCGCCATCAAGCCCCAGTCGCATGTACCCGTTGCGCGGGTCGTTCTCGAGCACCCGCCCGTTTCAATACATTCACCCATACAAAGACTTTCAGCCGGTCAAGGGCCCTTGAAGAGGGCGGCCGAATGAAAGTACTTGTTGCTGTCAAGCGAGTGGTCGACTTCAACGTCAAGGTTCGCATCAAGTCCGACAATACCGGCGTTGATCTGAGCAACGTGAAAATGGCGCTCAATCCGTTCTGCGAAATCGCAGTCGAAGAAGCCGTGCGCTTGAAAGAGAAAGGTATCGCGACAGAAATCGTCGTGGTCTGCGTTGGTCCGGCTACTGCCCAGGAGCAATTGCGCACTGCACTGGCATTGGGTGCCGACCGCGCCATTCTTGTGGAGTCCACCGACGATCTGAATGCCCTGGCCATTGCCAAGCTGCTCAAGGCCGTTGTCGACAAGGAACAGGCGCAACTGGTGATACTGGGCAAACAGGCCATCGACAGCGACAACAACCAGACCGGCCAAATGCTGGCGGCGCTGTGCGGCTATGGTCAAGGCACGTTTGCCTCGAACGTGGAGGTCACGGGCGACAAGGTCACGGTGACCCGTGAAGTCGATGGCGGATCGCAGTCGGTTGCCTTGCGCCTACCGGCGATCGTGACCACGGACCTGCGCCTCAACGAGCCGCGCTATGCCTCGTTGCCCAACATCATGAAAGCCAAGAAAAAACCGCTCGAAGTGATTACTCCAGATGCACTGGGCGTTGCTGTGACCACCACCCTGACCCTTGTGAAAGTCGAAGCACCGGCCAGTCGCAGCGCCGGCATCAAGGTCAAGTCGGTGGCAGAGCTTGTCGAGAAACTGAAAAACGAAGCGAGGGTGATCTGATGGCAATTCTGGTTTTTGCAGAGCACGCAGGCGATACCCTTGCCGCGGCAACGCTGAACACCCTGGCAGCGGCCACTGAAATCGGTGGCGACATTCATCTGCTGGTCACCGGCTGCAACGTTGGCGGTGTCGCACAATCGGCGACGAAGATTGCCGGCGTCGCAAAAGTGCTGGTCGCCGACAATGCGGCCTATGCCAATCAGCTTGCGGAAAATGTCGCGCCCTTAATGGCTCACCTGGTGCTTGAGCAAACCACCATCTATAGCCACGTGCTCGCACCGGCCACGTCCAATGGCAAGAACATCTTGCCGCGTGTGGCGGCAATACTGGACGTCGACCAGATCTCCGAGATCATCTCGGTCCAGGGCCCTGACACGTTCAAGCGGCCGATCTATGCCGGCAATGCCATCGCTACGGTCCAGTCATCGGCCGCCGTGAAGGTCATTACCGTGCGCGCCACAGGGTTCGATCCGGTTTGCGCCGAGGGTGGTTCGGCTGCGGTTGAGCAAGTTGCTGCAGTCTTCGACGCAGCCACCTCCGGTTTCGTCGATGAGCAACTGGCCAAGTCCGATCGTCCGGAACTGACCGCTGCCAACATCGTCGTTTCGGGCGGGTGCGGGATGCAGAACGGCGACAACTTCAAATACCTGTATGCCCTGGCCGACAAACTGGGGGCCGGTGTCGGTGCCTCGCGCGCCGCCGTCGACGCCGGTTTCGTACCCAACGACATGCAGGTCGGGCAGACCGGCAAGATTGTCGCACCACAGCTTTATATTGCCGTAGGCATTTCCGGGGCGATCCAGCACCTGGCGGGCATGAAAGACTCCAAGGTGATTGTGGCAATCAACAAGGACGAAGAGGCGCCGATCTTCCAGGTGGCCGATTACGGTCTGGTCGCGGACCTGTTCGAGGCCGTGCCTGAGCTGCAAGCCGCGTTATAGATCGCAGATCACTCCCGTAGCCGCTGGCGAACCTGCGACAGCGGTGTACGGGTGTTTCTATCAAAGGAGCGTTTGATGGCCACGAATCCGTCTTCGCGGATACCGCTGATTTACCCCTGCGGTGAGCCGCCTGCCTCGGGTACGGCCAGGGAAATCGCTCCAGGCGTGCTATGGCTGCGCATGCCGTTGCCACTCTCCCTTTCGCATATCAATGTGTGGGCTGTACGCGACACCGAAGGGTGGGCGATTTTCGATACCGGGATGCACACCGAGGCGACCGTGCAAGCCTGGCGCAGCCTGGTCGGTGCCGGGTTGCCGCTCGGTGAACGTGGCCCCAACCGGGTACTGGCGACCCATATGCACCCCGATCATATCGGCATGGCCGGTTGGCTGACCCAGGAGTTCGACGCGCCTTTGTGGATGACGCAAGGCGAATACATGATGGCGCGCGTGCTGATCGCCGACGCCGGGCACGCCGCCCCGCTCGAACATGTGAAGTTCTACCGCCTCGCCGGTTGGGGCGCCGCCTCGCTGGACAGATACCGCAAGCGTTTCGGTGGCTTCGGCAAACGGATCTACTCGCTGCCACAGAGCTATCGACGCTTGCGCGATGGGCAGACTTTGCAAATTGGCGAGCACCAATGGCAGGTCATCGTGGGCGCCGGCCATTCGCCAGAACATGCCTGCTTTTATTGCCCGCAATTGAAGCTGCTGATCTCCGGCGATCAGGTACTGCCGCGCATCTCGTCCAACGTATCGGTGCTGGCCATCGAACCACAGGCCAACCCGCTGGACGACTGGCTGCAATCACTGGACAAGATCAAACGGCAAGTACCGGATGACGTTCTGGTATTGCCCGCCCACGACGATCCCTTTCATCGTTTGCATGCACGCCTCGATCACCTGGATCGCAGCCAACGTCGGGCGCTTGATCGGTTGCTTGCATTGTTGTCCGAAGGGCCCAAGCGTGTCGTCGATGTGTTTTCGGTACTGTTCGCCCGCAGGATTGACGAGGACACCTTGCCGCTTGCCACCGGCGAAAGCCTGGCCAACCTGAACTACCTGATCGAGCAGGGCAGTGTCGCGGTGACGGAAGATGAGGAGGGTGTTGCCTGGTATCGACTTGTACCGGCCGAGCCCCGAGGCTCCTCCCACTAACGCCACCCCTCGAGGTGTTCGCTCAGGTGAACTGTGTTGCCAAACCCTGAAGCTCCACGCGAAGACGTCGCAGATTTTCGTCGAACGTATCGGGGCGCGGGGAGGGCGCATGGCTTTCACGTTCAAGCGCTTCGCAGCAATCGACAATGGACTGGGCCGCGATCATTCTGGCAGGGCCCTTGATACGGTGTGCAAGGTCGGCGATGGCCGGCAAGTCGCCCTTTTCGATTGCCGATTGCAGGGCTTCAAGATCTCCCTCACTGGTTTGCACCAGAGAGTGGACCAGTGCCCGCATCAGCTCGGGGTCAAGCCGGTTGCCGGTACTCGCGCCAGGTGCAGGTGTGGGCTGCCGTACCGGAAAAAGACCGGTCAGGCATTGTTGGAGATCGCAAAGCAGCAGCGGCTTGAACAGGCAGGCGTCCATGCCCGCCGCCAGGCATTTTTCGACTTCTTCATGTTGCGCGTTGGCCGTGTAGGCCACGATGGGCTTGCGCGGCTGGCTGGCAGACTCCTCTCGGGCCCGGATCTGGCGCGCCAGTTCATAGCCACTCATGCCTGGCATGTTGCAGTCGGTGAAAACCAGATCGACAGCCGCGCGGCTCAGCATATCCAGCGCAGCCAGGCCGCCCTCGGCTTCCTGGGTCGAATGGCCCAGATACTGAAGCTGTTGCGTGACCAACAGACGATTGGTCGGGTGATCATCGACCACCAGCACCGTCAGCTTCCTTGGGGTGTCGGGCTGTCCGGCCGTCGTCCATGATGCGGCTGGGGGCGCTTCGATTTCGGCGGCCAGCGTCAGCGGCAACTCCAGGTGAACGGTAGTGCCGTGACCCGGAGTACTTTCCAGATACAACTGGCCATTCATCAGCTCGCAGATGGACTTGCAGATGGAAAGCCCCAGCCCGGTTCCGCCACGCGCCGCATGATCGGGACCGGTCACCTGGGTGAAGGGCGTGAACAGGCGGCGCTGGTCGGCGGGGCTGATGCCGATGCCGCTGTCGCGCACGATCAGATGAAAGATGATCGTGCCTGCCTCAGCCGGGCGGGTATCGGCACTGATGGCGACGCTGCCCTCGTCGGTGAATTTGATCGCATTGCCCAAAAGGTTGGAAAAAACCTGCTTGAAGCGCGGCGCATCGATCAGCACACGCGTGTGAATGCTGCTGTCGAGCGTCAGGTCGAGTTGCAAGGCTTTCTGCTTGCCGAGCCCCTCGAAAACGCGGACGACCGAAAGGACCAGCTCGCCGAGGTTATGCGCTGCGGTGGTCAAGGTCATGTTGCCGGCTTCGATCTTGGAGATGTCGAGTATGTCTCCGATCAACTCCAGCAGGCCGAGGGACGCGTTATAGGCCACTTCGGTCGCTTCTCGACTGGTCTGGCCTGCATCGATCTGGTGAAGCGCCAGTTCGAGCATGCCGATGACGGCATTCATCGGCGTGCGGATTTCGTGGCTCATCGTGGCCAGGAACGTGCTTTTTACGCGACTGGCCTGGTCGGCCTGTTCCTTGGCGGCACTGAGCGCTTCAATCAGGCGCAGGCGCTCGCCGATATCCAACAGGCCGCCGATGACCCCGCAAATTTCACCCCCGGCGTTTCGGTAGGGATGAATCCAGTGGAACACATGCCGGGTAGTCCCATTGACGTGTAGCTGCCGGTCGCTTTCCAGGGCTTGGCCGCTGCTGACAACCTGCTCGTAGTCGCGTTCCAGTTGCCGCCGTTCCTGGGGAGGGATGGTGCGAATCACGCGAGTTGGTCGACCGATCAACTCTGCCCTGGGCGTCTGGGTGAACTCCAGCAGCTTGTCGTTGCAGCTCAACAGGCTGCCGTCCTTGTCGCGGACATAAATCGGGTGGGGAATTCCATTGATGAGCGCCTGCTTGAATGCCAGTTGTTCGGCAAGCGCGACCTTGGTCCGTTCGCGCTGCCGGATCTGACGACGCAAGTACAGTATCCAGAGTAAGGTCAGTGCAAGAAACGCAATCGCCGCGATGAGCACCCGGATAAAGGCCTGCTTGTAGTGCTGCCAGGTGGTTTCCGTTTGTGTGGCATTTGTCCGCCAGCGGGTCGCCAGTGTATTGATTTCGCTGGGAGGAATGAGCAGCAGGACCTTGTCCATCACCTCTATCAGGGTTTGATCGGGGCTGGCGAAGGACACCTGCGCCTCGGGTGCGCCGGCCAATCCTTCGATCTTCAGGTTCGGTCTGTCGAGCACATTGAGCAGATACTGGGCAGTGGATAGACCGGCGACGGCAAGATCCGCATCGTTCGATTCCACGGCAAGCAGGGCATCGCGAAAGCTTTCGGTCTCGATTATTTGCATCTCTGGATGGCGAGTGCGGATGAACGTCTCGAGCGGATGGCCGCTGGCCAATGCCAGGCGCTTCCTGCTCCCGGCAGTGGCATCGGACCGGCTGATGTAGACGTAGGTGCCGACCGCGAACGGCCGCGTGTAGTAAAGGTTTGGCGTTTGTGCGGTGGGGGAGGCGATGATCAGGTCGGCCTTGCCCGAGATCAGGTCCGCGCTCACGTCCTTGGCTTGCGCGTGCCGGTCGATGATGAAGCGCTGGCCGGTCTGTAACGAGATGATGTTGAGCAAGTCTGCGACCAGGCCACTGTAGCGCCCGTACTCGTCATAAAAGGAGAGCGGCGCAAGATCCTCCACCGCGCCGAAAACGAGTGATGGGTGCGCGGTCAGCCAGTTGGCTTGAGACGGTGTCAAATCGATCGTGTTGTCTGAACCGAAGCTGACACCACCGGACCACCGCTGACGGATTTCATCGCGTCGGTCGTCCGTCAGACCGGCCAGCACACTGTTGATCGCCTGCAGCAGCTGCGAATCGTCATCACGCACCGCGAAGCCGATGCCGCGAACAAGCGGTACCTTGCGGGTCAGCGGGCGGACATAGTTGTAGTAGCTGCGGTTGATGATGTAGCCGGCGCTCAGCGCATTGCCCACATAGAGATCCAGATTACCGAAGGCGACGGCAGCGATCGCCTCTTCGTCAGTGGGATAGAAATGAAGGGATGCCCCCGCAAATACGCGTTGCGCTTGCGCCGCAGACAGATAACCGCTCTTGATCGCCAGCGACAGATTGTCGAACTGATCGAACCGACGCCGTTCATTGGCTCGATTGAACAGCTGTGGGCTGTCCGACACATAGGGGATGCTGAGCCGGACAGGTCGACTGGCGATTTCATCGGCCGTGAGGGTACTCAGCAGGTCGACCTCATGCTGCTCCAGTGCATCGAGAGCAGAGGCCGGGTTGTCAAATCGTCGAACCCTGATTTCGACGTCCAGGGAGTTTTTCAGGAGGCCGAGATAATCGGCGGAAATACCTTCGTAAGCCCCATTGGAAACCGTAATGTCGAAGGGGCGAAAGTCCGGCTCGATCATGCCGACCACGATCCGCGGACGAGTCCGCCCGAACTGTGAGGCGACGGGGTCATCGAGATGCAGACCGTAATGGGTGCGGGACAACAATTGCACTTCATCAGCCCTGACGGCGATGGCGGCCAGGATGGCGATGCAGAACAGAAGTGCATAAGGGAATCTTTTCATTGTCTGCCCGCAAATGACTGAACGATTACGATCAAGACAGGTTCAGACGACACCGTTGCGCCTTGCGCAATCAACCAGCTCCACGTTGTTGCTCACGCCCAGTTTCTGCATGATCCGGGCTTTGTAGGTGCTCACGGTTTTTTCGCTGAGCAGCATGGTGGTGGCAATGTCCTTGATCCGTTCGCCCTTGACGATGGACTGAAGCACCATCAGTTCGCGGTCGGTCAATGTGTCGAATGCCGGCCGGCCACTCTCCGCTGTGCGACCGGCGTGGATACCTTTGGGAAAGTATTCATAGCCCAGACTCACTGCCCTGACAGCGCTGAGCAGTTCATCCAGGTTCTCGGTCTTGTTCAAATAGCCGGAGGCGCCGGCATTGATGCAACGAATGCCGAAAATCGAAGAGGATTGCGAGGTCAACACCAATGTTTGCGTGCTAAGGCCGATGTTGCGCATGCGGGCAATCACATCAAGCCCATCGAGCATGGGTATTCCAATATCGATGATGGCAATGTCCGGCTGCGTTTCCTTGGCCAATCTGATTGCATCGATGCCATTGTCGGTCTCCGCGACGATCTGGTGGCCATCACGCTCCAGCGTCATCCTGACTGCGAGCCTAACCGTAGGGTGATCGTCGACAATCATTATCTTGCTCATGGCTACCTCGAAGGCATCAGGCCTTCATTTGACTACGGGTGCACCGCGCCTGCTGTGAAACGGCGGCGCATTCTCTTCGATTCTTTCTATCCATGAAAGGCAACCTGTTTTTATAGGGAAAACCCTACGCCATTTTCAGGATAGCCTGCAGGGATACTTCTATATCGTATTCGTATGAAACTTCTTGAGGTGTTTCACGAAAACAGCCCAGGTTTTGGTTCTTGACGACTCTTGGCGGCCGCGCTCCGTCGCTTGTATTTGGCTGATTGTTTTTCAGGGGGGGGATAACGCCCTAATGAAAAAAACACAGCTACAGGTGGTTCATGGTGCCGTATCTGAACTTGAGTCTCTGTGTGCTCAGCCACGAGCAGAATAAATAATGGATTTTTATAAAACAGGCCCGTGCAAAAAAAACATCCTATTATCTATTTAAGAGGCAAAAATGAAGAGCAGTAAGTGCGCGCGTCGAAAGGTAATTGCGGGTGCAATGTTGTTTGCAACACTTCCAATGGCGAGCAAGGCATTGGCAGCTCACACACTGGATAATACCAGCTTGACGATTGATGGTACTGCCCCTGTTGAGCAATGGACGCTCAAGAATGAGGCGCAACTGAATATCATCGATGATGGGCATGCGCTCGTTGTTAACGGTAATAATTCTACCTTGACCATGGATGGTGGGCTCCTGGCAAGCGCCAGCTTGACTGATAATTCCACAGCCAACTTTGACAACGCTGTGGTACGGATAGTGGCAGCACCTTTTTCAACAGCGTTTACACTCAGCAAGTCCACAGCAGTAGCTAATAAGAGTCTGTTCTTTTCCACTGGCTATGGTATCGATATCAGCCAAAACTCGGCATTGACGCTTGTTGACAGCTCAGTTACGGCTCAAAGTGGGGTAGGGGTAGGTGTCCGGGACAGTGTTGCACGAATTGAAGATAACTCCATCATAGTTGGGCAGATGAGCGGCGTAAAAATTAGTGCGGCGGCAGGTAAAGTCAGTTCGCTCAGGATCAGTGACTCTTTAGTTACCGGGATGGATGGAGCGGCTATCGATGTGAAAGGGGTCGGGGCAGCTGGAGAGGTCAATATTGAAGTTCTTGATAACACTGTCTTGAAAACCAGGAGCGACAGCGGAAATCTGATCAACATCTCGCAGGGATTCACCACACATCTCTTAGTTGATAACAGCGTCTTGAATGGAAACATTGTATCCGCTGAAAATGCTTATACTGAGCTCACTGTCGGCAATCATGCGCATATTCTTGGCCAAATAAGTAATGTGGACAAGGTGACCATCAATGACAGTACGGTGGTAGGTAATATTGCGGCTGCTCCGGATGACGAAAGTGAATTGGAATTGAATCATTCTGTGCTCACAGGGCAATTGAGTGATATCGACAGACTGAAAATCAATTCATCCGTCTGGAACGTATCGGATAGCAGCCAGGTAGGGAACGCCGCTCTACATGATACAGTCATCAATTTCACCCCCAATCTGCTTCGAGCTGATGACTATAGAACGCTCCACATTGATGATCTCAGCGGCAATGCTACTTTCGTGATGAACACCGACATTGGATCAGGTAAAGGAGATCTGCTCACTACCAACCATGCTACTGGTTCATTTCACTTGGCCATTAAAAATACCGGATTAGAGCCACAGGACTCGAACTATCGCCACCAGGTTGTCGATGGTACCAGTGGGAACGCCACATATTCTCTGTTATCCGGTAAATCCGTTGATGTGGGTACCTATCAATACGATCTCACCCAGGATGGTCAGGACTGGTATCTGACCCAGGTCAAGGATTCCGGCGGGGGCGCGGTCGTCACGCCCGTCGCCTCAGCGGTGCTGGATATCTACCGTTCCAGTGGCAGGCTCTTGCTTGCCGAAAGCGACTCGATTCACCAGCGGCTGCAAGGCACCCGCGACAACACTCAGAAAAAGGGCTTGTGGTTGCAGGGGTACACGAAAGAGTTTGAAGAAGATTCCTTTCTCAATCAGAGCAATCTGTATCAACAACATGGCGCTACGCTGGGTGCAGACATGTCCCTGGATGAATATCCGGTTACCCTGGGTCTGTTCGTGGGTGAAAGTAAAAGTGATGTTGGCCTGAATACCGGCAATGATGACGCCAAGAGTTATTACCTGGGTGCTTACAGCACCGTCAAGTCTGACACCGGTTATTACCTTGATACCATTGTCAAATTCAACAAGACGGACAGAAATCCAAAAGTGACCATGTCTGACGGTACTGTCACGAAGGGGAAAACCAGCTACAACTCGGCAACGCTCTCCGTCGAAGCCGGGCGCGAGTTTGCCTTGCCTGATGATTACTTCGTCTCGCCATTTGTTCGTGCCACGACTTCCTGGATCGAAGGCGATAGTGTCGAGATGGATAACGGTCTTACAGCCAAGGCCGATGGGCAAAGAGTGACCGAAGGGAAAATCGGTTCCCTGTTCGGAACCAACATCAGGGTTGGAAATGTTGCGGTCAAGCCATACGTTGCCGCCGCCTATACAAAGAACCAATACAAGAATAAAAATGAAGTGTCGGTCAATGACAATAAATTCGACAGTGATTTGTCCAGCGAAGGTTATTCCGTCGAATTTGGCGTCTCCACGAAACTGAACAATTCCTGGAAAGTGCAGGTAAGCGCCGAACACTCCGAAGGTAATAATTATGATGAGCCTTGGGGTGCGAACGTGACAGTGAATTACCTGTGGTAACTGTTCAGACGCGCTTTTGAAATCGTTATTCGTAAATCGATTTCAATCACAGCCTCTGGAGTATCCGGTTGGTCAGGCTGGGTGCTCCGGCGGCGGATTTTAGGGAAATCCCTACAGCATCATCAGGAAATGCGCTTGCCGGTCCGGTGTAACTTTAACCCATACACCCGATCGTGAAGGGCTTTATGAAATCAATGAAAGTGCTTTTGCTCCAAGACAATCCATTCCTGTGTTCCGTGATTAAAACTTCGCTTGCGAGTTTGGGGATTGTCGATGTCATCGAGGCCAGTATGGGGCGTGAGGCCCTCAGCTTGTTGCGGAGCAAGGGCGCAGTTGATTTTGCGATCTGCGATCTGAAATTGCTGGGCACCGATAGCCTGATGTTCTTCGGTTGTGCCGCAAAGGAAGGGTTCTTGAAGTCGGTAATGATCAGTGGCGACGCAGATAGCGTATTGCGCCAGACGGCGTCAGCGCTGTTGAAGACACTCGGATTGAAATGCCTGGGCGGTCTGGGACGGCCTTATTCTTCGGAAAAAATCAGGGCGCTGATAACCGGTATCGGTTTTGGCGAGGTGTCTTTGTTCAACGTTGGCGTAAAGCCGGAGCTTCCCGGCATCACCGAAGTGCGGCGCGCCTTGCTGGACTGCGAGTTCAGTCCTTACTTTCAGCCTAAATTCGATATCCAGACCGGCAGGGTCGTGGGGGCCGAGGCACTGGCTCGCTGGATCAATCCTCGACAAGGCGTCATGGCCCCTGCGGCATTCCTTCCGGTCATCGAGTCTTGCGGGCTGATCGATGAACTGTTCCGGGCAATTTTCTCGCAAGGGTTGTTGTTGCAAAAGAAGATGCGGCAACAGGGCGCAATTGCATTGCCGCTGGCATTCAATCTCCACGCTTCGCAGTTGAGTCGTCGAAACCTGATCAATGATATTGCCGGTTTGCTCGCGTTCTACGAATTGCCCGCCTCTGGCGTGACTTTCGAATTGACCGAGACCGGGGCTCTGGGCAATGACTCGGTGGCATTGGAGACCCTTCTGCGTCTGCGTCTCATGGGGTGCGGTCTGTCAATGGATGACTTTGGTTCAGGCTACTCCTCGATGGGGCGACTGTGTGAACTGCCTTTTACCGAAATCAAGCTCGATGCGCGTTTTCTTCGTGATGGTGATTCACAGTCCAGATCCCTCGAAGTGATACGGGCCAGTGTGTCCATGGCCAAGGCGATGAACGTGACGTTGGTGGTCGAAGGCGTAGAGTCGGCTGAACATATGACACTGCTTCGTTCAATCGGCTGCCAGTTCGCCCAAGGCTATTATTTGGGCAAACCCATGGCGGCCGAATCGGTCGTGTCCTGGTTGCCGTTACGAGCCGGGGGGGCGTGAGCCTTTGTTTTGATTTTCGGGTCATTACATTGCGCTGTAAGCGGGGCTTGTAGCCAGCTCGATTTTTTATCGCGGTATTGAATTCTTATATTTTCACTCATTGAACAAGTGCGATTAATTACGTGTCGACAGGGCATTCGCGATGCCTGGCGAATGCAATAGCCAGAGTGTTGAGTCGAACAAAAAAAGGAGAGGGCGATGAGTTATGCAAGGGCTATTTCTATTGTTGTTCTGATGTCGGCTTCAATTGCAGGAAGAGCAGATACAGATGATTATCCGGAGCCGGCCAGTTTTGCACGCGTTCGCTCCGAAGAAGTGGATCAAAATGGAAGTGATCCTGCGAGTGCGGTTCAACCCGATGAGCGCTTCGATGATTTCATGACGTTGGATAAGGCTGCTCTCAATCTCGGAAAATTCAAAGCGATGGAGTCTGAGGGCATGTCCGTTGACCCCGGCATGCAGTTCAAGATTCCGTTGGAGTCGGCGGTCTTCAAGTTCGGCGATGCGGATCTAAAAAAGAATAATGCATCAGGTTTTGTGGTGTTTTAAGCACTCTGTGCAATATGGGTTGCGCCCCATGTTATTGCGCATGAGTAACTCTCGATTACGGCGGTGATGTAAATGTCTATCAGAAATATAAAGCTGGTTCCCAGGACACTGTTGAGTTTTGGCGTGACCTGCTTGTTGCTGCTGGTGTTGGGCCTGCAGTCACTGTGGCGTATGGACAATGTGCAGTGGGCAGTTAACGACTTGCAGGGCAATTGCTTGCCATCCGTTCGGCAGGCAGCCCGCATTACTGCTACGACCTACCAGTTGCGTGTTGCAAACCTGTTCTTTGCCATCAGTGATGAAGAAACAAGAAATGCCAGTGCGACACAAGTATCCACCTACAAGGATAGGTTGCGTGAAGATACGCGAGCTTATATCCCCCTGATTAACGGCGCTGAAGAAAAGGCCCTGTTTGATGTCGTTAATGCCGATGTTGATTCATATGTAAGGCAAATAGATCAGCTCTTGATCCTGGGCAAAAAGCAGTCGCCGGATGAATTGGTTCAATTCATAAAGTCCAATACCGCGCCTGCGGCGGAAACCCTGTTGAAGTCATCAGAGAATCTGCAGCAGTTGATGGTGAAAAGAGCGGAAAGCTCAAGTCTGATGGCGCAGGAGGAAGTGCACGATAGTGCGACAGCCACTGTATTTTTAATCATTTTCGCCCTGGCTATTACCGTCGTACTGAGCATTGTTTTCTCCAGAAGCATTATCGTTCCGCTGCGGGAGCTTTTGGCGTCGACCAGGCAAATCGCAGCCGGGAAACTTGTCGGTACCGTGGTGATCTCGGGTAAAGATGAAATTACCGAGTTGCAGGTCTCTACCGCAGAGATGCTGTGCAATCTCAAGAGCACGATCCATCACATTTGCGACTCGTCTTCTTTGTTGGCCGCGTCGGCCGAGGAAATGAGCGCCATTGCGCAAGAGTCCAATGCCGGTATCCAGCAACAAAGTATGGAAACCGAATTGGCCGCAACCGCCGTGAATGAAATGACCGCTGCCGTTGAAGAGGTGGCACGTAACGCCGTAGCCGCATCTGTCTCGACCCAACAGTCGGAAAGCTCGGCTCGCACCGGCATGGACAGAGTCACGCAGACCATTTCATCCATTGAAAACCTGAGCGTCGCCGTTCAGGGCACCAGCGCCGAAATCGAACAGCTGGCGGTGCAAACCGTGAACATTGCCAAGGTGCTCGACGTGATACGCGCCATTGCAGAGCAGACCAATCTGCTCGCCTTGAACGCGGCCATCGAAGCCGCCCGGGCGGGTGAACAAGGTCGCGGTTTCGCGGTCGTCGCCGATGAGGTGCGTGCGTTGGCACATCGTACTCAGGTCTCGACGCAAGAAATCGAGCAGATGATCCAAGGCGTACAAACGGGCTCCGAACTGGCGGTGACCTCCATGAGGCAAACCGATATGGAAGCCATGGCTACGTTGCGAATCGCTCAGGAGGCGGGCGCCGCCATCTCGGCAATTACCAAGGCCGTCTTCGATATCAATGAACGCAATTGCTTGATCGCGACCGCCTCCGAAGAACAGGCGCAAGTGGCCAAGTCCGTGGATGAGAACCTGGTCAGCATCAATGATCTATCGATGCGAAGCACTGCCGCCGCGGACCAGATACTGGTTGCCAGCAACGAGCTGTCGGTTCTGGCGGCGGATTTGAACAAGTTGGTAGCGCGATTCACTGTTTAGTGTCGTTGAAATTTAAATGATTGGTTGTTTACTTCGCATTGGCAGGAATCAAAAATGGCGTCTGAATTCAAAAAACAGTATCCAAGTTGCTTGAATACGATATTCATTTCTGAAAGAGAAGTGTGTGATATCAATTGGTTCATCCAACAGTACATTGAAAGCAGACGCCATCGACGAAGCTTTAATGCGAATGACGCGGAATTTGAAATCATGGCGGCCCTCAGGAAATATCCCGGTGCATCGCCGGTGAGGCTTTTCGAGTTGAATGCATGGCTGGACAGGAGTTTCAGAACGAGTGCCATTTCTCATCCAGGTACTCCATTCCTGAAGCTGATTGTCTGTAATGATCAAATTTCGCTGCGCAACTGATCTCCCTTCGCCAGCTCCCTCAGGATAAAAACCCCAGTGATCGAAAGATCCCTGGGGTTTTTTATTAATCGGCATCGGGCAAGGCAAAAACAGGCGAGGAACGGCCGGGGGCGTGTCCGATTTTACTGGCTGTCAATGAGCATTCCGCGCCTGTTTTTAACGCAGCATGATCGAGTGCGGCCACTTTTCGTACAGAACCTCAAACCACCCCTCAAGAGTGGGGACGGTGCGGTCTACGCTGTTTAACCTGCCAGACTCATATCAACGGCAGGCGCGTGATCCGTTGCAGGCAACCGTCAAGGTGCAGCGTGACCGGCATTCGCGTTACGTCGCTTATGACCATTGCGCGGATCTCATCCGCCAGGAGTTTTGAGCTACGTTGATGCAGCCCCGGCTCAATGCTTGAGCTTGTCGCAAACAATCCGTAGGAGCCAGCGGTGCGGCGATCCGACTTGCCGGCGAGTGCGTATTTGATGGCGCATTCGCCGGCAAGCCTGGCTCCTACGGTACGTTCATTCAGAACAGGCGTTGAATCAGAACGCGGCATTGGCCACGCGCCGTTTCAGGCCTGATCGCGGGTGTTTTTTTGTAGGAGCCAGCGGTGCGGCGATCCGACTTGCCGGCGAAGGCGTATTGAAGGGCGCTTTCGCCGGCAAGCCTGGCTCCTACGGTACGTTCATTCAGAATGGGCGTTGAATCAGGACGCTGCATTGGCCACGCGCCGCTTCAGGCTCAGGGGGTGACTATGTTGAACTGCGAGTCGAAACTGTCGAGCATGCCAAGCAATTCGCCCAGTTTTTTCGCGTTTCCGTCCAGTTTCACCAAACCCTGTTTGGCGGCGTTGGGAAAGTCCAGCTGACGCAGGCTGATCTTGTCCAGCGTGGCTTTGTCCATCTTCACGGTGAGGTCCGCCTGGGGTGCAAGCTGGCCGATGCGATGGGTCAACACGCCGTTGCGCAGCGTCAGGCTGAACGACTGCCCGAGGTCTTCGAACACCCAGTTCAGGTTCATGTCGTGCCCCTGGGCTCGGTCCGAGTCCAGGCGAATGGCCAGGTAGTCAAAGAACATGTCGGGGGTCATTGCCCTGGCCAGGTCGGCCTTGGGGGCGCCGGTTTCATATTTGGGCGTTCCCTGGCGCAGCTCCATGGCTCCGGTCAGGTAGATGTTGCGCCAAAGGGTGTTTTCGCTTTGATAACCGAGCTGCTCCAGGGCGCGGGCTTGCAGTTCACGAGCGGCCTGGTTGTCCGGTGCTGCGAAGATCAACTGATTACCCAGTTGCACAGCCCAGCGGTACTCGCCCTTGTCGACAGCTGCCTGCAGGAGCTTGAGGACGGCCTCCTGGCCGCCGAGGGCCTCGACGTAATGCTTGCCGGCCTCTACAGGCGGAAGTGGATCGAGGTTGGCCGGGTTGCCATCGTAATAACCCAGGTACCGCTGGTAGACCGCCCGGGAGTTATGGCTCAGTGAGCCGTAATAGCCGCGGGTATACCATTTGTTCTCCAGTTCGCCGGGCAGCTTGTCCATTTTCTCGGCAATTTCCGCAGGCGTCAGGCCCTGGTTCATCAGGTGCAGTGCGCGATCATTGAGGAACGCGTACATGTCGCGCTGGTCTGCAAGGAAGGTGCGAATGCGCTCGCCCGTCCAGACCGGCCAGTTGTGCGAAACGAACATGACATCGATCTTGTCGCCATATCGCGCAAGGCTGATGTCGATGTACTGGGCCCACGCCTTGGCATCACGCACCAGTGCGCCGCGCGGGGTCAGTACGTTGTGCATCATCTGCGTGCTGTTCTCCGACATGCACAGGGCACGCAATTGCGGGAAGAAGAAGTTCATCTCCGACGGCGCCTCGGTGCCGGGGGTGAGTTGAAACTCGACCTCGATGCCGGCAATCGTGTGCGTCTCGTATTCGTCCTTGATCAGGTTCGTGGGGGGGATCAGCGAAAGCGTGCCGTTGGCAGGGATTGACTTGCCCATGCCGGAATCCACCTGGCCCTGCTCGCCACGGGGCAGGAAGGTCCCGAACTGGAACTGACCGCGGCGGCTCATGGCATTGCCGGCGAAAATGTTCTCGCTGATGGCGTGCTCCATGAAGCCTGACGGTGCGTAGATCTTGACTTTGCCCGCCTTGACGTCGTCCTCGTTCACCACCCCGCGCACACCGCCAAAATGATCGGCATGGCTATGGCTGTAGGCGACTGCGACCACCGGCTTTCTGGGCCGGTTCTGATAGTAGAGTTCCAGGGCCGCCCTGGCGGTTTCCTCGAAGGTCAACGGGTCGATGATCAGCAGGCCATCTTCGCCCTCGACAATGGTCATGTTGGCCGCGTCCATGCCCCGCAATTGATAGATATGCGGGACGACCTCGAACAGGCCGGCGTACTTGTTCAGTTGGGCAATACGCCACAGGCTGGGGTTGATCGTATCGGGTGCCTGTTTGGCATCGAGGAACTTGTAGGCGTCGATGTCCCAGACGACCTTGCCCTCGGCGTTCCTGATCTGGCCCTTGAACGGGGCGATCAGGCCGCGACTGGCCGACTCGTAGTCGGTTCGATCGGAAAAGGGCAGGTGCTTGAGGACTTCGGCATTCTTCTGGGCGGTGACGGTACTGGCAGGCTGGCTGGTGGAATCAACATTGGCCAGGACCGGGTGACACAAGCTCGCGGCAACGGCCCCAGCTATCAATCCCCGGCGAAAACGCGCAAGGAACATCGCTTTCATACACACTCCGGACGTTATTGTGATCAAGGGAATTCGGCGTGAAGCGGGCCAGAACTGCTGGCCCGCTCGACAGGGATTTACTGCAGGTTACCGGCCACGGCGATGGTCTGGGCGGTGATGTAGTTCGACTCGGGCGAGCAGAACAGGTACACCGCGTCAGCCGCTTCCCGAGTGGTGCCGGGACGGCCCAGAGGGTTGCGCTGGGAGAACGTCTTGACCGCTTCCGGGCTGACACCGACACGAATGTCACGACCGTCGATGCTGACCGTGGCACCGGCGCTGGCATCGGCCGAGGTCATGCGGGTTTCGATGAAACCGAACGCGACGGCATTGACATTGACCTTAAAGCGCCCCCATTCCCGCGCCAGGGCGCGGGTCATGCCGATCACACCGGCCTTGGCACCGCTGTAGTTCATCTGCCCGGCGTTGCCGTTGAGGGCCGACACCGAGGAAATGTTGACGACCTTGCGAAACACCTCGCGTTCGGCAGCCGCATCGGCCTGGGCCTGGGCCTTGATGACCGGGTAGGCGGCACGCAGGATGCGGAAGGGCGCGGTCATGTGACAGTCGAGAATGGCGTACCACTGCTCGTCGGTCATGCGCTGGACGACATCATCCCAGGTGTAGCCGGCGTTGTTGACGATGATGTCGATGCCCTTGAAATGGTCCACTGCGGTCTTGATGTAGCGCTCGGCGAAGTCCGGGGCACTGACATTGCCGTGGCAGACCGCAGCTTCGCCGCCCAGGTTGCGGATCAGTTCGGCGGTTTCCTGAGCCGGGTCCAGATCCAGGTCATTGATGACGATGCGCGCACCTTCGCTGGCCAGTTTGAGCGCGATGGCCTGGCCGATCCCGCGGCCGGAACCGGTGACCAGCGCTACTTTGCCGTCGAGTTTTTTCATGGTTTTTTTGCCTTTGGACTGTAGGGTTCAGAGTGCGATGACAGCGTCGCCGACGATTTTCACGTCGCCGAACTGGTTCGCGGTGCGGATTTCGACCTTGATGCGGCGTTCACCGTCGGCCTCGAATTTTTCAACGACCTTGCCGTTGCAAATCACCTGATGGCCAAGGTGGGTAATGCCCTGGAAGCGCACACCGAAGTCGCGCAATTGGCGCTGGTCGACCCACTGGGTCAACAGGCGGCCCAGGTAGGCCATCGACAACATGCCGTGGGCGAACACATCGGCCATGCCGGCCTTGCGTGCGTAATCGGTGTCGATATGGATCTGGTTATGATCGCCCGACGCGCCGGCGAACAAGGCCAGCGTCGTGCGGTTGATCGGCGCCAGCGTCAACGGCGGCAGCAGGTCGCCAGGCTCGATGGTGTCGAAGCTCAAGTCGCTCAATGGGTTCATGTCTGTTGTCTCCCGTCAGCCGTTGCGTTGCACGAGTACGCTGCGCAGATCCGCCACGTGGTCGCCGTGCTGGTTGGTCACACGCGTTTCGCGCACCACGAATTCCAGAGCGCCGCCTTTCTTTTCGTAGATGTCGCTGATGCGCATGGAAAAGTGCAGGGTGTCACCGGCATAGGCCATGCGGTGGTACTTGAACGATTCCTCGCCGTGCAGGATGCGCGACGGCACGATGCCCATTTCTTCGCGCCAGCGGTTGGAAGGAATATTGAATTCCAGCGAGAACAGCATGGTAGGCGGCAGAGGCAGGGCAGGGTGTCCGGCATCCCGGGCCGCTTGTACGTCGAAATAGATCGGGTTGGTTTCACCGATGGCCTTGGCAAAGAAACGCAGTTGGCCGGCTTCTGCCGTCACGGAGAAGGAGGCCAGCTCCTTGCCGATGAATTGTTTGTCGATCATGTCAGCTCCGTTCTCAGTTCTTTTGCAGGACCGTGACCACGCCCGCACCACCCAGGCCCAGGTTGTGCTGCACGGCGATGCGCGCACCTTCGACCTGGCGTTGCTCGGCGCTGCCGCGCAGTTGATGAGTCAGCTCATAGCACTGGGCCAGGCCCGTGGCGCCCAGCGGGTGTCCCTTGGAGAGCAGGCCACCGGACGGGTTGACCACCCACTTGCCGCCGTAGGTGTTGTCACCATCGTTGACCAGGCGTTCGGCTTCGCCTTCGGGGCACAGGCCCAGGCCTTCGTAGGTCAGCAATTCGTTCTGGGCGAAACAGTCGTGCAGCTCGATCACGTCGATGTCTTGCGGCCCGATGCCGGCCTGCTCGTAGGCGAGGCGGGCGGCCGAGCGCGTCACATCGAAGCCGACCACACGGATCATGTCGCGGGTTTCGAAACTGCTGGGGGTGTCGGTGGTCAGGGCTTGCCCGGCGATCAGCACGTCGGTGCGCAAGCCGTGTTTTTTTGCGAAGGCTTCGGATACCAACAGGGTTGCAGCCGCGCCGCAGGTGGGCGGGCAGGCCATCAGGCGGGTGAGCACGCCTTCCCACAGGACCGGGGCCGCGATGACCTCTTCGGTGGTGACGATGTTGCGGAATACCGCCAGAGGGTTACGTGCGGCGTGACGGCTGGCCTTGGCGCGGATACTGGCGAAGGTCTCCATTTTGGTGCCGTACTTTTTCATGTGGGCCATGCCGGCCCCGGCGAACTGGCGAATGGCATTGCTCGGTACATCGACATTGCCCACCAGCTCTGCCACCAGGCTGTTGGCGTGTTCCAGGGCGCTGGCGCGATCAGTCCACACCGACGAGAGCGCGCCGGGGTTCATTTGCTCGAAGCCCACCGCCAGGGCGCAGTCCACTGCACCGCTGGCCACCGCCTGGCGTGCCAGGTACAGCGCGGTGGAGCCAGTGGCGCAGTTGTTGTTGACGTTGATCACCGGGATGCCGCTCATGCCGATCCGGTACAGCGCCTTCTGGCCACAGGTAGAGTCACCGAACACATAGCCTGCATAAGCCTGTTGCACATCGCTGTAACTCAGGCCCGCGTCGGCCAGCGCATTACGCACCGCTTTTTCGCCCATCAGGTCATAGCTTTCGCTGGCGCCGGGCTTGGCGAACTGGATCATGCCGACACCGGCGACGAATACTTTGTTACTCATCAAACGATCTCCTTGAGTTGGAAAGCCAATGGTTCAGAGCTTGCGCGCGATCAGTTCACGCATGACTTCGCTGGTGCCGCCGTAGATGCGCGTCACCCGGGCATCGACGAAGGCGCGGGCCACGGGGTACTCGAGCATGTAGCCGTAACCGCCATGCAGCTGGACCATGTCGTCCAGCGCCTTGCCCAGGGTTTCAGTGGCAAACAGCTTGGCCGTGGCGGACTCTTCCAGGGTCAGGCGGCGGCGCATGTGCTCGGCCAGGTAGTGATCGACCATCAGGCGCACGGCGATGGCCTGGGCCTTGATGTCGGCCAGCTTGAATTTGGTGTTCTGGAAATCCCACACGGACTGGTCGAAAACCTTGCGTTCCTTGACGTAGGCCAGGGTGTGTTCCAGGGCGGTTTCCAGGCGCGCGGCAGCCGTCACGGCGATGGCGAAGCGCTCTTGAGGCAACTCAGCCATCAGGTAGGCAAAGCCTTTGCCTTCTTCACCCAGAAGGTTGCCGACCGGGACACGGACGTTGTCGAAGAACAGCTCCGAGGTGTCCTGGGCATGCTGGCCGACCTTGTCCAGTTTGCGTCCACGCTGGAAGCCCGCGCGGTCGGCCTCGACGGCAATCAGGCTGATGCCCCGGGCGCCGGCCGCCGGATCGGTCTTGCACACCACAATTACCAGATCGGCCAGCAGGCCGTTGCTGATGAAGGTCTTGCTGCCGTTGATCACGTACTCGTCGCCATCGCGAACGGCAGTGGTGCGCACGGCCTTGAGATCGCTGCCGGTATTGGGCTCGGTCATGGCAATGGCCAGAATGAGTTCGCCGGAGCAGGCGCCTGGCAACCATTTGCGTTTTTGTTCCTCGTTGCCGCAGCGGGCGATGTACGGGGCAATGATGTCCGAATGCATGCCGAAGGCGGGGCCGGCGATACCGGCACGGGCGTACTCTTCGGTGAACACCGTGCTGTGGCCGAAGTCGCCGCCACCGCCACCGTATTCATCGGAAATGGTGATACCCAGCAAGCCTTCCTGGCCGGCCTTCAACCAGATGTCCCGGGTGACCTGGCCGGCCTTGTCCCACTCCAGTTGGTGCGGCACGCACTCACGCTCGAAGAATCGGCGCGCGGTGGCGCGAAATATTTCATGGTCCTCACGGAACACGGTTCGTTGGATATGCACGCAAGACTCCTGTGCCGGGCAGCACTGGCGGTGAGCCGCCAGCCTCCGGGTTTTGTGGTTGAGCGCGATGGGCGCGTTTGGATGGGCGTTACAGTGAAAGCCTGCGCTCAAGCGCTCGCCGGGCGATCCCAGTCGTACAAGGAAGGTTCGGCGCGTAGAAACGCGTCGACCGCCTCATCGTGATAGGGCAGGGTTGTGGCGGTGCCCTGGGCGTAGCACTCAAGCTCCGCGAGGGTGGCGTAAGGTGTCTCGTAGGATTTGTTGAGCAGTCCCTTGGCCATGCCAAGGGCTTCTCGCGGAGCCTGCAGAAAACGGCGGGCAAATCGATGGGCCTGGCTTGCCAGCTCCTCGGGTGCGTGAACGGCGTGGACAATGCCCAGCCGGCGGGCTTCTTCGACGCCAACCCGGCGCGCGGTGTACATCAGTTCCTTGGCCATCGACAGGCCTACCGCCCGGGGCAGGCTGTACAGCGAGCCGGCGTCGGGGATCAGGCCGACCTTGGCGAAGGACATGCAGAACGTGGCGCGGGTCGAAGCCAACACGAAGTCGGCTGCCAGGGCGATGGCAAACCCTGCGCCATAAGCCGGTCCGTCGACCGCTGCGATCACCGGGATCTCCAGGTTGCGCAGGCGCTCCATCCACACGTGCACGGCTTGCAGGCGTCGGCGCACAGCATCGCAAGAGCGGACCTGAGGGTCCGGGCTGTGGCGGCGTTGGTTCATGGATTTCAGATCGCCCCCGGCGCAGAAGCTGCCGCCGGAACCGGTAATGATCAATACGCGGATGCTGCGATCAGCCTGCACCCGATCGAGCATCTGCACGTATTCCTGGCGCAGGTCCAGCGAAAGGGCATTACGCGAGGCCGGTACCTGATGGGAGAACTCTGCGATACCGTCGTTGATGCAAAGCTTCGACTCGCGAAACTGGAAAAGCTGCGTCGTCATGGAAAGCCCTCAAGTCATGGGAAGCTGCATCGCCCACCAGGAACAGGGTGAATGCAATGACGCCATGCTCGGACTTTCACCCGACCCGGCCACCCCTCTCAGCGGGTGGAGAACAAGCCGGTTTGCGCAACGCTATTTTTTGCCCGCTTCGAAATCCAGAAGTCGTGCCACCGCTTCGTCGCGACTGCCCACGCCAAGCTTGCTGTAGATGTGGCGCAGGTACCACTTGACGGTTTCGTGGGACAGGCCGAGGGCGCGGCCGATTTTCTTGTTGGTCAGGGCTTGCGCGAGCAGTTTGAGAATCTCCAGTTCGCGCTCGTTCAAGGGTTGCATGCCAGGCGCCAACTGCCAGCCACTTTCGTCGGCCTTGGTGCTTTGCGGCTCAGTGACCCATGTTACTCGACCAGCCGCCTGCAAGCGTTCCACATAGAACGCCAGCACCGGGTCGAGAACGCCGCGTTGAGCGACGCGCGTAATCAGATCCAGTGCCTCGACATGGGCATCCAGCAAGCTGCGCACCAAGCCAAAACGATGGCCGCTGCGCAACGCAAAAATCACTTTTTCCTGAGCGGATTCGGTCAAGTTGCGCTGCTCGTCCAGTACGGCACTGAGCATTGTCAGATAGACCACGCCCAATTGCCGGTTGTGGGTCTCGCACAAGGCGATGACCTTATCCAACTGCTGCGATGCGAGTTGCCGGTCACCCTGGTTCACCAGCCAACGGACACGAGCGCCCTGGCTGAAAATCTGAATTTCCCCTTGGCCGCTGCGACCGGAATGCTCCAGGCGGGCGGCGATGGCTTCCACTTGGGCCAGATTGGCTTCGGCCGCCACCAGCTCGCCCATGTGCAAGTGCCAGTGCACCTGCCAGCCCAGGCTACAGGCGTGCACGCGATCCAGAGCGTATTTCTTCGCGTAGCCGTCAAGCCACTCCAGATACGCGAAGGCCTCGCGATGGTTGCCCATGCGCCATTGGCATTTACCCAGCACCACTAACGCGCGCATGACCGAATCGGGAATCGACGAACGCTCGAACAGCTCGACTTTGTCCTTCAGCAGTTCGAAGGCCGCCTCCACTTCGTTGGTCTGGTAGAGCACCTCGCCCAGCAGGGCGGTGGCCAGGTAGCGGGCTTCGGAACAGCTCCTGCCCACTTGCTGTGCTTCATAAAGCACTTCGCGATAGATCCGCTCTGCCTGGTTCATCTGACCTTCCATCGCCAGGCTTAAGCCGATCAGGCAACGGCCCTGGAGGATGCCCGCCGTAGTGCCGAGCAGGGGCGTGCCGTTGGCCAGCAGAATGGTCGGACGGTCGAGCTGGATGCGTCTGGCCAACTCGTATTCGCCACGGTGCATGTAGAGCCAGGAAAGCAGGTTGGCGCGCGCCCCCGTCATCACCGCATCGGCATTGCCGGGCAGGGTCAGCAGTTGTGGCAACAACGCCATGGCGCTTTCGATGTCGTCACGCTGGACCGCCAGGACGACGCGCAACAGGCTCAGGCGAAAACGCGACTCTTCATCGTCCGGGGGGACATCGCGTTCAAGTTGCTCAAGGTTCTGCTCGCAGGCGGCAAGGTCACCGGTGCTGAGCTGCATCCGCACCAATTGCTGACGCAACGCGATACTGCTTCGCAGTTGCTCCAGAGGCAGCAGTTGAATCAGTTCAATCAGCTGGCGCAAGTTGCCGTGGGCATACAGCACCTCGATGCTTTGCTCCACCAGGGTGGCGGCCGCGACGGCCTGGTCGGCCTGAATCGCGTGGCGTACCGCCTCGCCAAGCTGTCCTCGGTCGCGGTACCAGTGCCACGCCCGTTCATGAACCGCACGTTGCTCATCGATGCTGCGCGTGGCGAACAACCTGAGCAGCGTTTCGCGCAGCAGCGGGTGGAAGCGGAACCAGGCTTCGCCTTCGCCGCCCTCGACGGCGACCAGGAACAGGTTTTCGTCTTCCAGATGCCTGAACAGCGCGGTGGCCTGGACGGCTGCATCGGGCCGGCCCAGCAGCGCTGCACAGAGCGATGCACAGAATCGGTTGCAGACGGACAGATGCTGGAGCAACTCGAGGTCTTGCGGTGGCAGCAGTGCCAGCACCTCGGCCTCGAAAAAGCGCGTGAAGGCCTGATTGTCACGCAGCCTGGCCTTGGCCATTGACGCGAGCGATACCGGCTCTTGTTCGGCCTGCCGTTGGCGACCTTTCCTGCGGGTGACCGCAACCAGCTGCAGACCGGTAATCCAGCCATCGGTCATGTCGTGAATCAACTGGGCATCCGCCAGGCTGATTTCACCCAGTTGGCCCTCCAGAAACCGCGAGGCTTCGTCTTGCGTGAAGCGCAAATCGCTCCATTCCAGTTCCAGGGTCAGTTGCTGGCTGCGCAGCCGCGCAAGCGACAAGGGCACGCCGCTACGGGTCACCAGCACCAGATGCAGGTTGGCCGGAGCATGGTCGAGCAACCATTGCAGTGACTGGTGGATGCTCGCGTCAGACAGGGCATGCAGATCGTCGAGCACCAACACCAGTTGGTGAGGGTATTGGGCGATATCGCGCACCAGCGCGATGAGGATGCGTTCGGCCGCCTCGTTGTCGCCGCTATCGACATGCAATTGCAGGGCACTGCTCACGAGCGCCGGATCCACTTGCCCAAGGCTTGCCAGCAGGTAATCGAGAAAACGCGGCAAGCGGTTGTCTTCGCTGATCAGGCTCAACCAGGCAATCTCGAAGCCCAGCGGCAGCAATGCCTGGCGCCAGGCATTGACGACGGTGGTCTTGCCACAACCGGCCGGACCCTTGAGCACGATGCAGCGGCGACGGCGGGCGTCTATCAACTGCGACTGCAGCCGCTCGCGGGCCAGGATCTTGCCACTGCTGCGCGGCGGCGAGAGCCGGGTGGGGTCGGGGCTGCCCAGCGTTTGCAGCGCGTCCGGTCGCTCCTGGGGAGCCGGCGGCGTTGTTTTTGTAGTTGTTGTGCTGCGTTTTTCCATGGAAGTCGTTCCGGTCGCAAGGACGAGTTACCAATCAGCATGCAGCAATTGCCGTTGTCGCGACCAGCGCGAATTTGCCGAAGGCCTGCGCCCGCCCCGCCAGGACAGAAGCCGCCACCCGCTGAGAGGGGAGGTGCGTCACCGCCAAATTGCTCTACTGGCGCCACTGGGCATCCGCCGGGCCGGACCGTGCCGTCGCGGATGAATTCAATGCTCAAGGGTAGTTGATAGCTGCCCTGTAGGGAGGCGTAAGAGATGGGCGTATTGAGTGGAATTCGCGTACTGGAGATCGAGTCCATCGGACCGGCTCCATTCGGCGCCATGCTGCTGGCTGACATGGGGGCCGATGTCGTGCGCATCGATCGACCGGTCGCCGAGGCCGACCTGGGCCCCCGCCTTGAAGGCGAGCGTGTCGATATCACCGGGCGCAATCGACGTTCGCTGACTCTGGACCTCAAGCGGCCCGAAGGCGTGGCGGCAGCCCTGGAACTGATCGAACGCAGCGATATCGTGATCGAAGGTTTTCGCCCCGGTGTCATGGAACGCCTGGGCCTTGGTCCCGACGTCGCCCTGGCGCGCAACCCGAAGCTGGTGTATGCCCGCATGACCGGTTGGGGGCAGACCGGTCCCCTGGCACAGGCCGCCGGTCATGACCTGAACTACATCGCATTGTCCGGTGTGCTGTCAGCCATCGGGCCTGAAGGCGGCCGTCCGTTGGCACCGCTGAATCTGGTGGGTGACTACGGCGGTGGCGGCATGCTGTTGGCCATGGGTGTGCTGGCCGCCTTGTTGAACGTTCAGCGCGGTGGAGCAGGGCAGGTGGTCGATGCGGCCATGACCGAAGGGGCGGCGCAACTGGGTGCGGTGTTCTGGGGCCTGCTGGCCAACGGCAACTGGAAGGAGCAACGCGGCAGCAATCTGCTCGACGGCGGTGCGCCCTGGTACGACACCTATCGAACCCTCGACGGCCAGTACATGGCAATCGGTCCCGTAGAGTCGCGCTTCTACGCACAGTTGCTGGAAAAGTTGGGGCTGGCCGACGCCGACCTGCCGGGCCAGCACGATCGCAAGGGCTGGCCACGCCTGCGCGAAGCTTTCATCCAGGCGTTTCTGAGCCGCACGCGGGAACAATGGTGTGCCGTGTTTGACGGCAGCGACGCCTGTGTCGCGCCGGTTCTGGGCTTTTCGGAAGCGCCTGCCCACGCCCATCACCGGGCCCGCGGCAGCTTCATCGAGGTCGGTGGTGTGGTTCAACCCGGGCCCGCACCGCGCTTTCTCGGTACGCCTTCGACTCAGCCGCGCCCGGCTCCCCGGCGCGGTGAGCACGGCGCCGCGGCACTGCGTGATTGGGGCTTCGATTCGACGGCTATCCAACGTTTGCAAGCGCAGGGTCTGGGCTTCATGCCTGAAGCCTGATGCTCACCTGCCCGTTAACCGAGTCACCCGAACCTTCGAGGCAATCATGTCCCACGCCTATATTGTTTCTCCCCTGCGTACGCCCATCGGCAAATTTGGCGGTGCACTGTCGTCGCTGTCCGCCGCCGATCTCGCCGCCCAGGTCATGCGTGCGGTGCTTGCGCGCTCGCAAGTGGAAGATCGCCTGATCGACGAGGTGATCGTCGCGCAGTCGTATCAGTCCAGCGAAGCCCCCTGCATCGGTCGCTATGCCGCTTCATTGGCCGGCCTGCCGGACCAGGTGGCGGGCTATACCGTTGACCGCCGCTGCGGCTCCGGCTTGCAGGCAGTGATCGACGCTTCGATGCAGATCCAGACCGGCGTGGCGGACGCCATTCTGGTGGCCGGCGTCGAGAGCATGAGCAATATCGAGTACTACAGCACGACGATGCGCTGGGGGTCGCGCCTGGGCGATGTGTCCCTGCATGACCGCCTGGACCGTGGCCGCGCCAACTCGCAACCGGTCAGCCGCTATGGCGAAAGCTCCGGTGCCGCCGAGTCGACGGAAAACATCGTGCGCCAATACGGCATTACCCGCCAAGCGTCGGACCGTTGGGCCGTGCGCAGTCATCAACTGGCCGCTGCGGCCTGGCGCGAAGGCTACTTCGACAGGGAAGTGCTGCCGATCCAGGTGCCGCAGCGCAAGGGCGAGCCACGGCTGGTCAGCCGGGACGAGGGTATTCGCGAAGACGCCGATCTCCAGGCCATGGCCCGACTGTCGCCACTGTTGCCCGAGGGCACCGTGACCGCCGGCAACGCCAGCCAGCAGAGCGACGCGGCCGCCGGTTGCCTGGTGGTGTCGGAGCGCTTCCTGACACAACACCGCCTGCAACCCATGGCTCGCCTGGCCGGCTGGGCTTCGGCCGGATGTCATCCATTGCAGTTCGGCACCAGCCCGGTGGACGCCGTTGCCAAATTGCTGCCCCGCCTTGGCCTGTCGCTGGCCGACATGGACCTGATCGAGGTCAACGAAGCGTTCGCCGGCCAGGTGCTGTGCGTCTTGCGCCAGTGGGGGCTGGAAGAAGATTCGCGCATCAACGTCAACGGCTCGGGGGTGTCCCTTGGGCACCCGATTGGCGCAACCGGCGTGCGCATCCTCACCTCGATGCTGCACGAAATGGAACGTCGCGGGGTTCGCTACGGCCTGGAAACCATGTGCATCGGCGGTGGCCAGGGCCTGGCTGCGGTGTTCGAACGCATCTGACCTGAACTGCATTCAAAGGAAACCTTCATGAACACCGCATTCAACGAAACGACGCCATCGGCGACCGAGCAACCCTGGCGTGAAGATGATGGCAAGGTGGTTTTGCTGGCCTGCCGTCGCAGCGGCCACGAAGGCTTGCACTTTCCGCCGTTGCCAGCGACATCGCCGCTGTTCAAGGACTGCGTCGAGGTCGAGATCCGCAGTACACCGGTGCTGTACAGCTACACCATCGTCCACTCCAGCCCGAAGCTCGACAAGGCGCCACAACCGCTCGGCCTGGCGGATTTCCCGGAAGGCCTGCGCGTGTTCGCGCGTCTGGACTACCCGCTGGATCGGCGCCCCCGGATGGGCGAGCCGCTTGAGCTGTGCATCGTCCAGTCCGAAACCGGCCCGATCTACGCCTTTCAACCGCTTAATCTGGAGTAAGGGCATGAACAAGCCTATCTACATCTCGGGTGTCGACATGACCCCGTTCGGCCGTCACGCCGCTTCCATGCAGGACCTGACCCAGAGCGCCGTCCTTGGTGCGGTTGCCGATGCCGGCGTCGAGCTCGGTTCGGTGCAGGCCTTTTACTCTGCCAACGTGTTCGGCGGCATGGTCCTGGGCCAGGTGTTGCTGCGCGACCTGGGGCTGTCGGGCCTGCCGATCTACAACGTGCAAAACGCCTGCGCCAGTGGTGCCACCGGTGTGCACCTGGCATGCCATGCCCTGCAGGCGGGCATTTACGACACAGTCGTGGTGCTAGGGGTGGAAAAACTCACGGCCATGGGCGGCGGGACCCTGCCATTGCAGCTCAATGACTACATGACTCGGTTGTACGTGCGCGCCGGCATGGCGTTGCCGGCGGTGTACGCCATGCGTGCCACGCGCTATCTGCACGAGTTCGGCGTGGATGCCGGGACGCTGGGCGCGGTGGCGGTGAAGAACCGTGGCCACGGTGCGCTAAACCCCTATGCACAGAGCCGCACGGTGGTCGACATCGACCAGGTGATGAATTCGCGCATGGTCTTCGATCCGCTGACCCTGATGCAGTGCTGCCCGTCGGCGGTCGACGGCGCCGCGGCGCTGGTGCTGACCACCAAGGCGCCGGAGCGACGGGCCAAGCCGGTTCGGGTACTGGCTTCGGTAGTGCAGTCAGGGCGCAGCGAAACGGCGGACGACGACATCCTCGCGGCGGAAATCACCAGCCGCGCAGCGAACCTGGCTTACCGGCAGGCTGGCGTCACGCCAGAAGACCTGAATGTGGTGGAGCTTCACGACGCCTTCAGCATCGCCGAGCTGATTTATTACGACGCGCTGGGCCTGTGCAAGCGGGGTGAAGCCCATGAACTGCTCAAGAACGGTGCGACCACATTCGGTGGTCGGGTGGTCGTCAATCCCAGTGGCGGGTTGCTTGCCAAGGGGCACCCGCTGGGCGCAACCGGTGTTGCGCAAATGGTCGAGGCCGTTTGGCAGCTCGAAGGCCGGGCCGGCGATCGTCAGGTCCACGGCGCGCAACTGGCGCTCACTCAATGCACTGGCGGCGGCATTGCCGGCGTCGATCACGCGGCATCCGCCGTACACATCCTGGGCGTGTAAGGAACAACAGCATGAACAAGCAAGTCGCAATCGTCACCGGTGGGGCCCAGGGCATAGGCCTGGGGCTGACTCAAGCGTTGTTGCGCGAAGGTTATGCCGTGGCCATTTTTGACCTCAACCAGGCGGCCATCGACGCGCTGGTCGCAGAGCACGAAGACCTGATGGGCGTGGCCGTCGATGTGACCTCCAGTACCCAGGTCAAGGCGGCGGTGGCCGCTGTCACCGCGCGTTGGAAGACGCCGGACCTGCTGGTCAACAATGCGGGCGTCACCCGTGACAAGCGCATCGTCAAGATGACTGAGGAAGACTGGGACTTTGTCGTCGCGGTGAACCTGAAGTCGCAATTTCTCTGCACCAAGGAAGTCGTTCCCGGGATGGTCGAGCAGGGCTACGGGCGCATCGTCAACATTTCTTCGCGTGCCTGGCTCGGTGGCTTCGGCCAGGCCAACTATTCGGCAGCCAAGGGCGGGGTGGTCAGTTTCACCCGCTCCCTGGCGATCGAGTTGGCCAAACAGGGCATCACCGTCAACGCCGTTGCGCCGGGCATTGTCGAGACGCCGTTGATGGCCAGCTACACCGACGAACAGCGTGATCGCCTCAAGGCCAGCGTGCCGGTCGGGCGCATCGGCCAGCCTGACGACATCGCCCAGGCCGTGCTGATGTTTGCCAACCGGAAAGCTTCGTACATCACCGGCCAAACCCTCTACGTCTGTGGCGGCCGTTCGCTGTCCAGCCCCAGCGTCTGACGCCAAGGAATCTCCAAATGGCAATTCAATTTCAGATCAACGGCTACGTGGCGCTCATTACCCTGGATGCCCCCGAGTCGCACAACGCCCTGACCATTGGCGACCTGATGCAGTTGCGCAACGTGCTGCGCACCTGCCAGGACGACGAGCAGATTCGTGTCATCGTCCTGACCGGTGCCGGGGAAAAAGCCTTCTGCTCCGGCGCCAACCTCAAGGCCACCCTGCCACCGGCCAACGGCTTCATCGCCGGTGCGCTCAAGGGGCTCGCGGCTGAGGCCGAGGAGGGCGGTTATACCCGTCTGGTGGACCTGGGCGACCTGGAAATCTGGAAACCCATGATCGCGGCCATCAATGGCTACTGCCTGGGCGGCGGCCTGGAGTTGGCGATGCAGTGCGATCTGCGCATCGCCTGCAGCGGGGCGTCCTTTGCTCTGCCCGAAGCCAGGGTAGCGAGCATTCCGGCCGTAGGCGGCGCGCAGTACCTGTTGCGCGCGATCCCGGCGGCTCATGCGATGAAGATGGCCCTGACCGGCGAGCGCATCGACGCGGAGAAAGCCTTGAGCATCGGCCTGATCAGCGACCTGGTGGCCCGCGAGCAATTGCTCCCGCTGGCCCTGGAGCTGGCCGAGCGCATCGCCGCCAATGGTCCGCTGGCCGTGCAAACCATCAAGAAACTGGCGGTACAGACCCTGCACCTGGCCCCTCGTGACTTCGTTGCCCAGGCCAACCTGCACTGGGGACTGTTGCGCGACAGCAAGGACCGCATTGAGGGACGCAAGGCCTTTGCCGAGAAACGCACCCCGCAATACAGCGGCGCCTGATTGCCCTTGTCCAGGAGAAAACCTTCATGAACTTTGCCCTGACTGAATCCCAGGAAATGATGGTCGATGCGGCCAAACGCATGGTGCGCGACCGCATCGACCCGGTGCTGGCACGCCATCCGCTGGACAAGCCGTTGCCCAAGGCTGCGATGCTGGAGATCTACGCAGCGCTGGCTGACCTGGGGATCACCGCCCCGCGCTTGCCGGTGGAAGTCGGCGGTGGCGGCCTGGCCATGCTCGACTACGGGCTGATCCTTGAGCAGTTGCCGGCCATTGTCTCGCTGTCCCTGACCTCCCACGAAGGCACCGTGGCGCGTATCTACAGCGGCTGCCCACCGGAAATCAGTCAGCGCTACCTGCCGGACCTGATCGCCGGGCGCAAGATCGCCTGCACCGCCAACTCGGAAGCCAATGCCGGCTCCGATTCCAATGCGGTCAAGACCCGCATTCACGTGGAAGGTGACAGCGCCTGGATCACCGGTCGCAAGATGTGGATCACCAACGCTTCGGTGTGCGACGTGCTCAACGTGTCCTGCACCCTGGGTGTCGACGAGCGCGGTCGCCCGATTGCCCAGCGTGCGCTGGTGGACCTGAGCCAGTCCCGGGTCGACATCCGCGAGATCGGTGTGACCGGCCTGCAACAGGGCCACTTGAGCGAAGTGGTGTTCGAGCAGACGCGCATTCCGGCCACTCATCTGATCGGCGAAGCCGGCGATGCGGCCAAGACCCTGACCGTGGGCTGGAATGGCAACCGCCCGCTGATCGGCCTGATGTGTGTTCATCTGGCGCAAAAGGCCTTCGAGATGGCGCTGGAGTACGCCAAAGTCCGCGAGCAGTTCGGCAAGCCGTTGGCGGCCCAGCAACTGGTCCAGCAGGACCTCAGCGACATCGAAACGATGATCGTGACCGCTCGCCTGCTGTGCTACCAGGCCCTCGATGCCATGGACCGTGGGTTGCGCGCCAACGGCAGCTCGGCCATGGCCAAGCGTTATGCGACCCAGGCCTGCGAGCGCGCGATTCACCTGGCCATGCAGGTGCATGGCGCCATGGGCATCACCGAAGAACTGGGCATCGAGCGCCTGTGGCGCGATGCGCGCATGTTCCAGGTCCCCGATGGCATGAACGGCATCCTGGCCCTGATCCAGGGCCGTGAACTGACCGGTATCAGTGCCTTTCGTTGAGTAGCGACACGCTTGGCTCAACAACAAAAATCAAAAAACCGAATAACAAAAACAGGAATACCCAATGAGTGACCCAATGATGGAAGGCAAGGTTGTCATCGTCACCGGCTCCGGCCGTGGCATCGGCCGGGAGATGGCGTTGCAGATGGCCCGTCATGGCGCCCGCGTGGTGGTCAATGATGTCGGTGTGTCGGTCAACGGCGGGGCAGAGGGTGAGGACCCGGCGCAAGAGGTGGTCGACCTGATCCGTGAACAAGGCGGCGAAGCCATCGTCAACCGCGACAGCGTGTCGGAGTGGGCCAGCGCCAACCGCATCGTCGAGGCGGCCATCGACACCTTTGGCCGTATCGACAGCGTGGTCAACAATGCCGGGATCCTGCGTGATCGCATTTTCCATCAGATGACCCCTGAAGAATTCGAAGCGGTGATCCGCGTGCACCTGTTCGGCAGTTTCAACGTCAGCCGCGCCGCCGCGAGTCATTTCCGTGCGCAGCAGAGCGGTTCGTTCGTGCACATGACCTCGACGTCGGGCCTGATTGGCAACGTCGGCCAGGCCAACTACTCGGCGGCCAAGCTGGGTATCGCCGGCCTGTCCAAATCCATCGCCCTGGACATGGCCCGCTACGGCATCCGCTCCAACTGCATCTCGCCGTTCGCCTGGACCCGCATGGTCGGCTCGATCCCTTCGGACGACCCTTCCCAGGCCGAGCGCCTGGCTCGGGTGAAAAGCATGACGCCCGATACCATCGCCGCGCTGGCGGTGTTTCTTGCCAGCGATGCCGCGGCCAGTGTCAGCGGGCAGATTTTCACCATGCGCCGCAACGAAGTGTTCCTGATGAGCCAGCCGCGGCCCGTGCGCTCGCTGCACCGTGCCGAAGGCTGGACGGCGCAGACACTCGCTTCGCATATGCTGCCGGCGTTCAAACCGTCCTTCCTGCCACTTGAAGTTTCAGCCGACGTGTTCGGCTGGGATCCGGTCTGAGGGGTTGATCATGGATTTCACATCGCCCGACGAATGGGTTGCCTTTGGTGACGCCCTTATCCGTTTCATCGAGCGCGAGGTCGAGCCTCTGGAAAAAGAGCACGCCGCGTTGTTGCACAATGAACGGCACCTCTACACCGAAGATGGCTGCTACGTCCCCGTCATCAGCGAGTTACGCAAGCGCGTGCGCAAGCTCTCGGCCGAGGCCGGCTTTTACACGGCCCTGGGCGACGAGTCGCTGGGCGGCGGCGGCCTTGGCGCCCAGGCAGCGGTTTATATTCAGGAGCGCCTGAACGCCTATGTCGGGCCGTCGCGTCACCTGATCCACACCGTGATCCTGCCGTCGCCGTTCACCAATGGCCTGACGCCGGTGTTCAAGCACATGGACCCGGCCGTGCTCGACCTGTACCGCGAAGACATCGCCAGCGGCGAGAAAACAATGTGTTTCGGCCTCAGTGAACCGGATGCCGGTTCCGACGTGTTCGCCATGCGTACCCGCGCGGTGCGCGACGGTAATGACTGGCTGATCACGGGTACAAAGCAGTGGATCACCAATGCGCCGTATGCCGATTACGCGATGATCTTTGCCGTCACCGACGAAGAAAAGGCCCGCGCCGGCCGCGGCGGCATCACCGGTTTCTTCCTGCCCACCGATACCCCGGGCTTCGCGGTGCCGAGTGTAATCCCGACCATGGGGCACCTGGGCGCCGAGATCGGCATCATCACCCTGGACAACGTGCGCGTGCCGGACAGCCATCGCCTGGGGCCGGTCGACCGGGGTCTGTCGGTGGCGCTCGATGGCGTCAACGCTGGCCGGGTCAGCATGGCGGCCTCCTGTGTGGGCCTGGCGCGTTGGGCGCTGGACCAGGCCATCGAGTACGCCAAGGTGCGCAAGACCTTCGGCAAGCCGATCGCCGAACACCAGTCGGTGCAGAACATGCTGGCTGAATGCGCCATGGACATCTATGCCTCCAAGACCATGATTGCGCATTGCGCCTGGATGATCGACCAGGGCATGCCGGCCACCAAGGAAGTCTCTATCATCAAGGCCTCGGCCACCGAGATGCTCTGCCGGGTCATGGACCGTTGTGTACAGGTGCATGGCGGCATGGGCCTGACCAATGAATTGCGCCTTGAAGCGGGCTTCCGCTATGCGCGTACCCTGCGTATTCCGGACGGCACTTCCGAGATCCAGCGACGCACCATTGCCCGTCGTTTACTCGACGGCGATACCCTGTTTTGAGGAGAACGAGCCATGACTTTCATGCATCCCCATCCCGCCAGTGACACGGTGGTCGAGCGGCCGGCCGGTGCCTTGCGACTGAACCCGGCACACGCACAGGGTGGCCTGGCTCGGGAAGTCTATATTCCCGAGACCAGTGTGTTCAGAAACCTGGAAATTTCGGCCCAGCGCTATCCCGGCAAAACCGCCATCCAGTTCTACGGCGCGGCCACGACCTACGCGCAGTTGCTGGAACAGGTAGAGCTTCTGGCGGGCTACCTGCAACGCCAATGCGGCGTCAAGCGCGGCGACCGCGTGATGGTGTTGAGCCAGAACTGCCCGCAGTTCATCGTGGCTTACTTCGCCATCCTGCGGGCCGATGCCGTGTTCGTGCCGGTCAACGCCATGCTGTTGCAGGACGAACTGGAGCACATCGTTGCCGATAGCGGTGCGGTGGCCGCATTCGTTGCCCGGGAGCTGGTCGAGCAAATTGCGCCACTGGCTGGCACAACCTCCCTGAAGCACCTGATCGTCCATGCCTATGGCGATGCTCTGGGGGGAGACGACCAGGATCTGAACATTCCTGACTGGGTACGCACACCACTGGCGGACACTCCGTTGAGCAACGGCGCGCAGCGCTGGGATGCGGCGTTGGCTGCGGGGCATCGCGCCGATGCGCACCAGAGCGGCCCGGATGATCTGTGCATGTTGCCGTATACCTCGGGCACCACCGGCAAGCCGAAGGCCTGTGTGCATACCCATCGAACCATCATGACTGCCGCCGTGGGCTCGTCGTTCTGGCGCAACCTGAATGCGCAAAGTACCTGTCTGTCCGTGGCGCCGTTGTTCCACCTGCTGGGCTTGCAGACCAACGTCAACGCGCCCGTATTTGCCGGCGGCACCGTGGTGGTGATGCCGCGCTGGGATCGCGAGGTCGCGGCGGTGATGATCGAGCGTCATCGTGTGACGTTCTGGGCGGCATTGCCGGCGATGCTGGTGGATTTTTTCGCCCAGCCCGGTATCGAGGCGCGAGATTTCAGCAGCCTGCGCACAGTCGGCGGCGGTGGCGCAGCGACACCCGCGCACATCAACCAGATACTCAAGGAGCGCTACGGGCTGGATTATCTGGAAGGCTATGGCCTGACCGAGACGGCCTGTTTTCTGTGCAGCAACCCGCCGCACAAGCCAAAGCGTACTTGCCTGGGCATCCCGACATTCGGTGTCGATGCGCGGGTCGTCGACCCGCAAACGCTGCAACCGGTGGCTCAGGGTGAAGTCGGCGAAATCGTCGTGCACGGTGCCCAGGTGATGCTCGGCTACTGGAACAATCCCCAGGCCAATGCCGAGAGTTTCATCGTCATCGACGGCAAGCGTTTCTTGCGTACAGGAGACCTGGCCAGCGTCGATGAAGAGGGCTACCTGTTCATGCGCGATCGCCTCAAACGCATGATCAACGCTTCGGGTTACAAGGTCTGGCCGGCGGAAGTAGAGGCGACACTCAACAGCCATCCGGCAGTGCTTGAAGCCTGCGTGATCGGCGTGCCGGACAGCCAGCGCGGCGAAACGGTCATGGCCATCCTGGCATTGAAAAAAGGCACGAACGAAACGGTCGAAACCCTGTTGGCCTGGTGCCGTGAACACATGGCGGCGTACAAGTCACCACGCTTGCTGGAGTTGGTCGAGAGCCTTCCCAAAGGGGCCACCGGAAAGATCGCCTGGCGCGAATTGCAGGAGCAGCAGATCCGCAAACGTTCCCTCTGAATTCACTAAAGCTGCGACAACAAAACGTGCCCGCGAGGCACCCTGTCGAAGGGTGATTCGCGGGCACGTTTGCATTTGCCCGAGGGGTGGTGGAGGGCCGTTTGACGCAAGGTGTCACCTGCCGTAACACACTTGCCGGACGGGTAACCCAAGACACCTGATTGCACTGAAAAAGCGCAACGCGATTTACCCGATCGGGTGGTACTGCCGCTCCTGTGTCTGTCTAGCATGGCGACTCCATTCACCTGCCACTGGAGCGCCGCATGATAACAACAACAGAGCGCGGAACATTTCGTCCACATCTTCTGGTTACCGCTGTCGCATTGGCAATGAGCACACCTGCTCATGCCGGTGCTTTCAATATCGGGGAAATCAAAGGGCAATTCGATTCGTCGTTGTCCCTGGGTGGCAGTTGGTCGACCACCGGGCCCGACAAGCATTTCATTTCGAACTTCAACAGCCAGGGCGTACAGGGCGGCGGTGCTTCGTCGCGTACGGTCGATGACAACCGCCTGAACTTCAAGGCCGGCGAAAATTTCTCGACCATCTTCAAAGGCGTACATGACCTGGAGTTGAAGTACGGCGACAGCGGCGCGTTCGTGCGCGGCAAGTATTGGTACGACTTCGAACAGGAGGATGGTCACCAGCACTTCTATGACATCTCCGACAAGGGGCGCGACGAGGCCGCCCGCTCCAAGGGCGCGATGTTTCTCGACTCGTTTGTCTACCACAACTACAACCTGGGCGAACGGCCCGGCAACGTGCGCCTGGGCAAACAGGTGGTGAGCTGGGGTGAAAGTACCTTCATCGGTAACTCGATCAACTCCATCAACCCGATCGACGTGGCGGCCTTGCGTCGTCCAGGTGCGGAAGTGAAGGAAGGCCTGATACCGGTCAACATGTTCTATATGTCCCAGGGCCTGACCGAGAACATCACCGCCGAAGGTTTCTACCAACTGGAGTGGGACAAGTCGGTGGTGGACAACTGCGGTACTTTCTTTGGTAGCGACGGCGTTGCCCAGGGCTGTAACGACCGCCTGGTCGCGGCCGGCCTGGACCTGGCGCCGGGCGTGGCGCGCAACACCGGTAACGCAGCAGCCGTGGCTGCCGGCAGGGATGACGCGTTCATTCCACGCGGCAATGACCATGACGCCCGTGACGGCGGGCAATACGGTGTGGCATTGCGCTGGTTCGTGCCGGAATTCAATGACACCGAGTTCGGCGCCTATGCGATGAACTACCACAGCCGCTCGCCGTTCCTGAGTATCAACCAGAACACCGCGACCGCAACGGCTGCCAATCCCTTTGGCGGTATTCGCAGCGCGCAATACTTCATTGATTACCCTGAAGACATCCGCCTCTACGGTCTGAGCTTCCAGACAAACTTGGACGGCACCTCGCTGGGTGGTGAAGTCAGCTACCGGCCGAACATGCCACTGCAAATCAACACCGCCGACCTGTTGGGCGCCGCGATCTTCACCCCGACATCGCCACTGATGACCAGCGGTTACGCCGGTCGCAACCTGGGTGCAGAGGTCAGCGGCTACAAACGCATGCCCGTCACCCAGGCCCAGGTGACCGCCACCCAGTTCTTCGATCAGGTCATGGGGGCCAGCCGCCTGACCCTGATCGGTGAGGTGGGTTACAACCACATCGGTGGGCTCGGCAAGGCCGACGGCACCGACCTGCGCTTCGGTCGCAGCCCGGCATTCGGCTCGGGTGAACTGCCTGGCGTGGCGGGGGCGGCTGCCTGCCGGGGTACTGCCCCTGGCACCGCGACTGCCAGCAACCCGGCGCAGGAGTGCAACGACGATGGGTTCTACACCAGTAACAGTTGGGGCTACCGCGCCCGCGCCAAGCTGGATTACCCGAACGTGTTCGCCGGCATCAACCTGTCGCCGAACCTGGCCTGGTCCCACGACGTCCATGGATTCGGCCCGAACTTCGAGGAGGGCAGCAAGGCCGTCAGCGTGGGCCTGGATGCCGATTACCAGAACACCTACACCGCCAGCCTCAGTTACACGGACTTTTTCGGTGGCGACTTCAATACCAACGTCGACCGTGACTATGTCGCGCTCAGCTTCGGCGTGAATTTTTGATCAACGATCGACGGAGAACCCGTACATGAAGACCACGACTTTGCTTAAAACCGGTGCCCTGGCACTGTCCCTGCTGGCCACTCACGTCATGGCGGCGATTACCGAGCAGGAAGCGCAGCAGCTCGGTTCCACGCTCACCCCGCTGGGCGCGCAAAAAGCCGGTACTGCGGACGGCAGCATCCCGGCCTGGACCGGCGGCCTGAAGCCTAACGCAGCGCCCGTGCAGAACCTGTTTCTGGGTAACCCCTTCGAAGGTGACAAACCACTGTTTGTGATCACCGCGGCCAATGTCGATCAGTACAAGGACAAACTGACCCCCGGCCAGCTCGCCATGTTCAAGCGCTACCCCGACACCTACAGGATGCCGGTGTACAAGACTCAGCGCACCGCAGCGCTGCCCCAGGCGATCTATGACGAAGTGAGGCAGACCGCGACAAAAGCCGAGCTGATCAACGAAGGCAACGGCTTGAACGCCTTCTCCGATGCTCACTACTACCCGTTTCCGATCCCCAAGAGCGGGGTAGAAGTGGTGTGGAACCACCTGACCCGTTATCGCGGCCAGGGTTACAAGCGTGAGTCGGCGCAAGCTGCACCGCAGGTCAACGGCGACTACACCATGATCACCTTTGAGGACGAGGGCACCTTCCCGCGGTACATCAAGGGCGACAAGTCCAACACCACGAACGTGCTGTTCTATTACAAACAGAGTGTGGTGGCGCCTGCACGCCTGGCCGGCAACGTGACCTTGCTCCACGAAACCCTCGATCAGGTCAACGAACCACGCATGGCCTGGGTCTACAATGCCGGCCAGCGCCGCGTGCGCCGTGCTCCCCAGGTCTCCTATGATGGTCCGGGCACCGCTGCCGACGGCCTGCGTACCACCGATAACGCCGACATGTTCAATGGCGCGCCGGACCGGTATGACTGGAAGCTGGTCGGCAAGCAGGAGATGTACATTCCGTACAACAACTACCGCCTGCAGTCACCGACGGTGAAGTACAGCGACATCATCAAGCCCGGGCATATCAACCAGGACCTGACTCGCTACGAACTGCATCGTGTCTGGCACGTGGTCGGTACGCTCAAGCCCAACCAGCGCCACATCTATGCCAAGCGCGACATGTATTTCGACGAGGACACCTGGCAGGCGGCGGAGGCCGATCACTACGACGGGCGCGGCCAGCTGTGGCGGGTTGCCGAGAACTTCGCGCTCAACGACTACAAGGAAGGGCTCGCGTCCTCGGCGGCCATCGGCCTGTATGACCTGATCGCCGGTCGTTACCTGGTCACCGGGCTGCTGAACGAATCCCGGCAGGGCGTGGACTACAGCGCCAATCAGAACATGAGCGACTTCACCCCGGCGGCCCTGCGCAACGCAGGCATTCGCTGAACCCCACCGGTGCAACGACCGCCAGGCGAGCGTTGCATCCGGCATCAGCATTCAGGCGCTCCTGTCGGGGCGCCTCCCACATTCGATTCCTGCCTCGCCGTCGGCCGCCACCCTGTGAGAGGGGAGCCTTGCACGGCATGTCCCCGCATCATCAAGACAACCTCGGCGAGAGCACCGCTACAGGCCCGAACCTGTGCCGTCCGCCGCCGAAGAGATCGCTTCGTATTCATCGTGGTCGAGGTCTGTCATGCAAGCTCATCATGCCAATCTTTCCGTGCAATCCGGTCGCGCCGTGGTTTCGGCGGGCCAGGCGGACGCACCGGATTTTCGGCACCGACTGATCACGCCCTTGCTCGGGCAACACCGACTCTGCCTGCTGTGCGCACCCGCCGGCTACGGCAAAACGGTGCTCCTGCGCCAGGCCATGCAGTGCCTGGAAGAAGGTAGCCGGGTTGTCTGGGTGAGCCTGGCAGGCAAGCCTCTTTCACTGGAACAGCTCAGCGGCCTCATCGCCACTGAACTGGGCTTGCCGCTGCATGGCGGCGCCGCGCCTGCGCTATTGCGCCATATTGTTGATAACCGACAGCCGCTGCGGTTGATCCTCGATGATCTGCCGGCGCAGAGGTCCGTCGAGCTTGACGACTGGTTCGATCAGTTGTTGGCACTGCCGTCCAGTCATTTCCAGCTACTGGTCAGCGCTCGGCAACGACCGGGCTGGAACCTGCCGCGCCTTGCCCTGACGGGCCAATTGCAGGAGCTGGATGTCAGGCAACTGGCCTTTTCCCGCCCGGAGTTCAATGCCTTGGTCGATGCCAATGCAGCGTCGATGTCCGTCGATGATCGGGAATCGCTATGGCAACGCAGCGGCGGCTGGTGCGCTGGCGTGCGCCTGTCATTGTCGTCGGGGGAGGGCAGCCGGGTGTTGCTGCGGGAATACCTGGAGCATGAAGTACTCACACGCATTGGCGAAGAGGAACGCCAGATGCTGTTTGGCCTGGCTTATCTGCCACGCTTCTGCGCGGAACTCTGCGCGCAACTGTGGGAGGAACAGGATGGCGCCCGACTGTTCAAGCGCCTGCTGCGTGGCGCCGCGTTTTGTTTCCCGCTCAAGGGCCCGTCGAAAGGCGAGGAGGGCTGGTACAGCCTGTTGCCGTTAGTCGGGCAGGCCCTGCAGGGGCGACTGGGCACCGCCGAGCTGGGGCGCCTGCGCCTGCACTCTTGCCGCTTGCTGAGCATCGCCGGTCATTTGACCGAGGCGATCGAGCAGGCGCTGCATGCTCAACAGCCGGAGGTGGCAGCCAACTATATGGAGCGGTTGAAGCCCGACCTGCAACTGGCCGACGGCAACCTGCACCGTTTGCTGGAGTGGCGTCAGCAACTGCCCGAGGCATTGTTGGCCAGCACGCCACGGCTGATCTACCTCAGCGTGCTGGCACTGTTGTTCAGCGGGCGCCTGAATGAATCGCAGACCTGTCTCAATCAGTTGAATCGTTTTTTACCTCATCCCGATCCCCTGGAGGGGCAACGTCTCGTGGCCAACTGGCAAGCCCTGCACGGCACCTTGCGTGCCGCCCAGGGCGATGGCACAAGCGCCGGCCCGGCTTGCCGGGAAGCCCTGTTGTACCTGGACCGGGCCGATGGCCTGTCGCAGCTGCTGTGCTACTGCACGTTGGCGCGTGTCGCCATGGCCAGTGGCGAATTGAACAGGGCACAGGAGATTCTGCTCCAGGCCCTTGAACTGGCACGACGAGAGGGCTGCCTGGACAGCGAAGTGTTGGTCAACACTGACCGCGTGCGGCTGATGCTGCTGCAAGGTGAACTCAATCTTGCCGATGCATTGCTGCAGGAAAGCTTGCAGTTGCGTGCGCCGGCGCCTATGCAGATCGATCCCCTGCGGGCGCGCCTACTACTTTTGCAAGGCGAGCTGCATGTGCTGCGTGGTCAATGGGGGGAGGGCGAAGCGACATTGTTGGCCGGTCTTCGCCATGCCCGTGATTGTTCGGCACCCTTCACCTTGCAGGGCTACTTGTTGCTGGCCGAAATCGCCGCACGACGCGGCAGTTTCGAACAGTCGCAGCTGCATGTCCTCGAGGCAGAGCGGCGCATGCATTGCGCCAGGGTCGACAGTCACCTGTATCAGAATGGGGTGTCTTTGCAGAGGCTGCGCATACTGGCGCATCAGGGGCAATGGGACATCCTGCTGGCGCAATCGGTGCCGCTGCTCGGGCGCTTGCAGGCACCGGCGATGCCACTGCCGCCACTGCTACAGCCTGCTCTGGTGCAGGAAACCCGATTACTGGTGGCTCAGGCCCAAGTCATGGCGGGTCATAGCGGGTTGGCCGTTTCGAGCTTGCGTGTCCTGGCCACTGAATGCGCCCAGCGGCAATTCAACCTGTTGAAAGCCCAGGCCCGGCAGACGCTGGCCAAACTCGGCGAATTGAGCAGCGAGTCATCGGACCGTGAAGTGTCGACGAACCCGGTTGCCTGTAGCGCTGAACCCGCAAAAATGGCCGAAGTCCTGGGAGACTCGAGCAGCGCCCTGGCCGGATGCTACCTGGAGGAACTCACCCCTCGCGAGGTGGCGGTACTGGAGCTGCTGGCCAAGGGTTTGTCCAATCAGGAAGTCAGCGACAAGCTGTTCATGTCGGTGAACACCGTGAAGTACCACGCCAAGAACATCAACACCAAGCTCGGGACCAGCAGGCGGACCCAGGCCATCCTCTTTGCAAAGGCCGTGGGCATCCTTTAACGCTCATTGCACCATTCGAAAAACGCTCCACCACCTGCTGCGAGGGGAGCCAGGCATTCGTGATGGTTGAATCATGAAGGGCGCCCCTGCACCCGATTGCAGGACAGAGGAGGCGCGAACGTTTCGATGCCCCATCGCCCACCGCCAACACGAGGAGCTGTTGTGATGAGTACCCTTGAGCATGAAAACCAGGCCGGGATCCGTGCGATCCTGGACCGGCAACGCCAGGCTTTTCTGGCGTCCGGGTCATCCAGTGCGCAGCAGCGAATCGAATTGATGGATCGCGCCATCGGTTTGTTGGTTGACCATGAAAAGGAAATTATTGAAGCACTGTCGGCAGACTTCGGTCATCGCAGTGCCGATTTCTCCCGGGTCGTCGATGTGTTGTCACCGCTGATGACACTCAAGCAGACCAAGGCCGCAGTCACCGACTGGATGCAGCCGGAAATTCGCCAAACCGATCGCGGCGAGGCTTCGGTGCATTACCAGCCCCTGGGCGTGGTAGGCATCGTCATTCCCTGGAACGGCCCCTTTGCCGTGGGCTTCGCCTGCCTTGCCGGCGCGCTGGCAGCGGGCAATCGGGTGATGATCAAACCCTCGGAATTCACCCCGAAAACGTCTGAGCTGATGGCCCGGATGATCCGCTCCGTGTACGCCGAAAATGAAGTGGCCGTGGTGACCGGCGACGCCGACGTGGGGCGGATTTTCTGCAGCCAGCCGTTCGATCATCTGATGTTCACCGGCGCCGGCAGCGTCGGCAGGCAGGTGATGCGTGCAGCCGCGGAAAACCTGGTGCCCGTTACCCTGGAGCTGGGAGGCAAGTCGCCGACCATTCTTTCGCGCTCGGCTGATTTGCACATGGCGGTCAGCAAAGTCATCGGCGGCAAGCTGATGAACGCAGGTCAAGTCTGCCTGGCCCCGGACTACGTGTTTGTCCCCGAGGAGCAGGTCGAGGACTTCATTGCCCTCGCCAGGACGGTGGTGGCGGGCATGTTGCCAACGCTGCGCGACAACCCCGACTACACCTCGGTGATCAATGCCCGCCATTTTCAGCGCTTGCAGGGTTATCTGGATGAAGCGCGCGAGGCGGGTGTCGAGGTGATCGAGTTGAACCCGGCAGGCGAAGACTTGAGCGATCAGCAGCACCACAAGATCGCGCCGACCCTGCTGAACAATCCCGATGACGGGCTCAAGGTGATGCAGGACGAAATCTTCGGCCCGCTGCTGCCGATCAAACCCTACAAGGACATCACCGAGGTGGTTGCCTACATCAATGCACACCCGCGGCCGCTGGGGTTGTACTGGTTCGGCAGCGATCCGGCCGAAGAAGCCTTTGTGCTCGATCGCACCTGCTCGGGCGGGGTGACCATCAACGACGTGGTGCGCCATGGCGGCGTCGAGAACCTGCCGTTCGGTGGTGTAGGCCACAGCGGCATGGGCGCCTACCGTGGTCGTGATGGCTTCAAGACCTTGAGCCACGGCAAAGCGGTACTTCGGGCCGTCGATGGCCTGGACCCGACTCGCCCGCCTTACAGCGAACAAGTACGCCAGTTCATCGGCTCGCTGATCACCCGTTAATCCCGTCCATCGCCGCAAGACGGGCGTGCCCGCTGCGTACTCATATCCAAGGTGAACCATGAAAGCTGCCGTTTTCCATACCCCAGGCGCCCCTCTGACCATCGAAGAGGTCGGCATCAGCAAACCCGGCCCGCGTGAAGTACTGGTGCGAACCGTCGCCGTCGGCCTTTGCCACTCCGACCTGCACTTCATCGAAGGCATGTACCCGTTTCCGGCCCCCGTAGTTCTCGGACACGAGGCTGCCGGCATCGTCGAACAGGTGGGTTCGGACGTTCGCACGGTCAAGCCCGGGGACCACGTGGTGACTTGCCTGACCGCCTATTGCGGTCATTGTGATCATTGCGTCACGGGCCATCTGTCGCTGTGCCAGTCACCGGACACCAAGCGCGGTACAGAGGAAGAACCCCGCCTGACCTACGTGAAGAAGCCGCTGCCGCAGTTCTACAACCTGTCCGCCTTCGCCGAGCAGATGCTGGTGCACGAACATGCGCTGGTGGCGATCAATCGCGATATGCCACTGGACCGCGCCGCGTTGCTCGGTTGCGCCGTCATCAGCGGCACCGGGGCCGTGTTCAACAGCGCCAACGTCTGTCCGGGCGAAACCGTTGCGGTGATCGGCTGCGGTGGCATCGGCCTGTCGACCATCAACGGCGCGGCGCTGGCCGGGGCAGGTCGCATCATCGCCATCGACATGCTCGACAGCAAGCTGCAACTGGCGCGCAAATTCGGCGCGACCGACGTGATCAACGCCAACAACGGCGATGTCGTGCAACAGGTACAGGAACTGACCCGTGGCGGTGTGCACCACAGTTTCGAATGCATTGGCCTGAAGCAAACGGCCGAGCAGGCGTTTGGCATGCTTCGCCGGGGCGGAACGGCAACGGTGCTGGGCATGATCAAGCCCGGGGTCAAACTCGAATTGCCGGGCCTGGACTTGTTGGGCGAAAAGAAAATCCAGGGCTCGATGCTCGGTTCCAACCGTTTCCCGGTAGACATTCCGCGCCTGGTTGACTTCTACCTGCAGGACCGACTCAAGCTGGACGAGCTGATTTCCCAACGCATCAGCCTGGAGCGGATCAACGAAGGTTTTGACGATCTTCGCCGTGGCGAACTGGCGCGTTCGGTGATCGTTTTCGACACCTGATTGCGCCGGTCCCAGGACCCGGACGAATGTACCGGCTGCGCGCTGATATCGGCGCGTGGCCGGACTGAATCAGGTGCCAGCGGGCCTATTCCACTGCATCGAAAGACGCGTGATAGTGCACTGTGCCTACCGGAAAATCACCCCAGAACGACAGCGCCTGGAAGTATTCCCCAGGAACGCCGGGCAGCTCCAATCCGGCTTGGCTGTTGAAGCCAAAGCGACCGTAATAGCCCGGATCGCCCAGCACCACGCAACCCGCCGCCCCCTTGCCCTGCAAGTCAGCCAGAGCGGCTTTCATCAAGGCTGAGCCAATTCCCTGGCCTTGCCGGTCCGGCAACACGGATATCGGCCCGAGTCCGTACCATCGCGTTGCCCCTGAGGACACTGTGACGGGAGAGATCGCGACGTGTCCGACTATTTCGTCATTCTCCACGGCAACCAGCGAGATAGTTAACTGCCCGGCGCGGCGAAGGGCATCGACGATGAAGTGTTCGGTATGGCTGGAGTGTTCTGCCTGTTCGAATGCTGCGCCAGTCAGCGTGGCAATGCGGCGGGTGTCTTCGGCTCGTTCGCTGCGAATGGTCAAATTCATCGTGTGTCTTTCTCGTGTGTCCTGCTCGTTCAATTATTCCGCGTGACTGCCGCTTTTACAGATCCTGCTCCGATTGCGCGCGATCACCATCGGCTTGGCCCATCCGGGTGAGAGAGTTTGTCAGAACGAGGCGTCGGATGACCAACCCATCCCGTTACTTCATGCCCTCCAAAGGGGTGAGGAAAAATCGCCCATTCGGGCAGTTATGAACCCTCCTGCCACTCAATAGGATTGCGACTCCACTCAAGTTCAGTTTTGCTGGAGCGCTCCATGACACCAATAACAACAACAAAAATCGGACCTTTCCTGCCCCATGCCCTGGCCGTTGGCATTGCATTGGGCATTGTCGGCCAGGCTCAGGCCGTGGGTTTCAATATCGGGGAGCTGGAGGGGCAGTTCGACTCGTCGTTGTCCATCGGGGGCAGTTGGTCGACCACCGGGCCGGACAAGAAATTCATTTCCAACTTCAACAGCCAGGGTGTCCAGGGCGCGAGTTCCTCCACCCGCACCGCCGATGACAACCGCCTGAACTTCAAGGCCGGGGAGAACTTCTCGACCATCTTCAAGGGCACCCACGACCTGGAGCTGAAGTACGGCGACAGCGGCGCCTTTGTGCGGGGCAAGTACTGGTACGACTTTGAACAGGAAGATGGCCATCAGCATTTCTATGACATCTCCGACAAGGGGCGCGACGAGGCCGCTCGCTCCAAGGGCGCGATGTTTCTCGACTCGTTCGTCTACCACAACTACAACCTCGGCGAGCGTCCGGGCAATGTGCGTCTGGGCAAGCAGGTGGTGAGCTGGGGCGAAAGCACCTTCATCGGCAACTCGATCAACTCCATCAACCCCATCGACGTCGCGGCCTTGCGTCGCCCCGGCGCCGAAGTGAAGGAGGGGCTGATCCCGGTCAACATGTTCTACCTGTCCCAGGGGTTGAGCGAAAACGTCACCGTCGAAGGTTTCTATCAGCTTGAGTGGGAAAAATCGGTCGTCGATAACTGCGGCACATTCTTCGGCAATGATGTGGTTGCCCAAGGCTGTAATGACCGCCTGGTGGCGGCGGGCCGGGACCTTGCCCCGGGGGTGGCGAAAAATACCGGTGGCGCGGCTGCCGTTGCCGCCGGACTCGATGACGGGTATTTCCCCCGGGCCAAGGATAACGACGCCCGTGACGGCGGTCAGTACGGGCTGGCGCTGCGTTGGTTCGTGCCCGAGCTCAACGACACCGAGTTCGGTGCGTATGCCATGAACTACCACAGTCGTGCACCGTTCCTGAGTCTGACGCAGAACACGACCCCGGCCACGGCCGCCAATCCCTTCGCCGGGCTGCGCAGCTCGAATTACTTCATCGACTACCCCGAGGACATTCGTCTTTACGGCCTGAGTTTCCAGACCACCGCGGGAAGTACTTCGTTGGGCGGTGAAGTCAGCTACCGGCCCAACATGCCGCTGCAGATCAACAGCACGGATCTGCTGTCGGCGGCGACCTTCACCGCCACGTCGCCCTTGATGACCACCGGTTTTGCCGGGCGCAACCTGGGTGCCGTGGTCAATGGCTACAAACGTATGCCGGTGACCCAGGCTCAAGTCACCGCTACGCGGTTTTTCGACCAGGTCTGGGGCGCCAGCCGCCTGACCCTGGTGGGTGAGGTCGGCTACAACCACATCAATGGTCTGGGCAAGGCCGATGGCACCGACTTGCGGTTTGGACGCAGCCCTGTCTACGGCTCCGGCGAGTTGCCGGGCGCCGCCGGCGCGGCCGCTTGTCGAGGCACTGGCGTGGGTACGGCGGCGGCCAGCAACCCGGCCCAGGAATGCAACGACGATGGCTTCTACACCAGCAATAGCTGGGGCTACCGTGCCCGCGCCAAGCTCGACTATCCGAACGTCTTCGCCGGCATCAACCTGTCGCCGAACCTGGCCTGGTCCCACGACGTGCAAGGTTTTGGCCCGAACTTCGAGGAAGGCACCAAGGCTGTCAGCGTCGGTGTCGACGCCGATTATCAGAACACCTACACCGCGAGCCTCAGTTACACGGACTTCTTCGGTGGCGATTTCAACACCAACGTTGACCGTGACTATGTCGCGTTGAGTTTCGGCGTGAACTTCTGATTTTGAAGAGGACAACAACATGAAAATAACAACAATGATGCGTACCGGTGCATTAGCACTTTCACTGCTGGCCACCGGTGTCATGGCCGCCGTATCCCCCCAGGAAGCGGACAAACTGGGCAACACCCTGACCCCGTTGGGCGGGGAAAAGGCCGGTAATGCCGATGGCTCCATACCGGCCTGGACCGGCGGGTTGAAGGCCAATGCCGCACCGATCGACAGTGCCGGTTTCCTGGGCAACCCGTTTGCCGCCGAAAAGCCCCTGTTCACCATCACTGCCGCGACTGCCGGGCAGTACAAGGACAAGCTGACCGAAGGTCAGTTGGCAATGTTCAAGCGTTATCCCGACAGCTACAGGATCCCGGTGTATCAGACCCACCGCACCGCCTCCAGCCCCCAGGAAATCTACGACCTGGCGAAAAAGAGTGCACTCAATACCAAGCCTGAAAACGACGGTAACGACCTGAGCAATTTCGAGTCGCGCTTCTATGCCTTCCCGATTCCCAAGTCGGGCGTGGAAGTGGTGTGGAACCACATGACGCGCTACCGCGGCAAGAACCTGCACCGTGACCTGGCGCAGGCCGTGCCCCAGACCAATGGCGACTACAACATCGTCGAAGTCGTGGACGACGTGGCGTTCCCCCAGTACATGAAGGACGCAGAGGCGGATAAAACCTCCAACGTGCTCTTTTACTACAAGCAGGAAGTGACGGCACCGTCGCGCCTGGCCGGCAACGTTCTGCTGGTTCATGAAACCATCGACCAGGTCAAGGAACCGCGCATGGCCTGGCAGTACAACGCAGGGCAGCGCCGCGTGCGGCGTGCCCCGCAGGTGGCGTATGACGGGCCGGGTACCGCCGCCGACGGCATGCGCACCTCCGACAATGCCGACATGTACAACGGCTCTCCGGACCGCTACCAGTGGAAATTGGTCGGCAAGAAGGAAGTCTACATCCCGTACAACAACTACAAGCTGTACTCGCCGTCGCTCAAGTACGCCGACATCATCAAACCGGGGCACATCAATCAGGATCTGGTGCGCTATGAACTGCACCGTGTGTGGGTGGTCGAGGCGACGCTCAAGCCGGGCGAGCGGCATGTCTACGCCAAGCGCACGATGTACTTCGATGAAGACACCTGGACTGCCGTGGAGATCGATCACTATGACGGGCGCGGGCAACTGTGGCGTGTCGGTGAAGGTTTCGCCATCAACGACTACAAGGAAGGCATCGCCAACTACGCCGGTTTCTCCCTGTACGACCTGATTGCCGGGCGCTACATCGTCCAGGGCCTGAGCAACGAATCGAAGAATGCGGTGGCCTATAACACCACCCCGAAAATGTCCGACTTCACCCCGGCGGCCCTGCGCAACGCGGGCGTACGCTGAGTCTTGCCGATCATCCCCGGCCCCTGTCGCCGGGGATGATCAGTAAGTGTCCGATCAGGCTCTACGAAGCGATTTCCCCTTGCGTATATCTCTACTACCGACTCGCACACGTGCAGCCAATGCCGTCGAGCAACCGTCAGAGATCTGCGCCATGTTATCGATCCATGTCGACAGGGCCTTCACCCTGGAAGCACCTTTCACCCCACCCGAATTGACCGGTGTGCATGTACCACGCCCACGGCTGATCGAGCGCCTCGGCGCCCAGGCCAAACGCCTCGTCCTGCTTCGGGCGCCGGCGGGGTATGGCAAGAGCGCATTGCTGGCGGAGTACTTCGCCCACTCGTCGGACCTTCAAATGGTCTGGCTGGAGCTGGAGGGCCTGCCGTTGACAGTCCATCAGTTTCTGGCCCGGCTCGCATCGGCCATGGATCTGGCGCCGAATGCGCTGCAAAGCGAGGAGTCGTTGCGGCGACTGTTGTGTCAGCGCAGCACAACACTGCATCTGGTGCTGGACGATTTCGCGCCGGGACACTGCAGTGAATTGGACGGGCTGATCGACCGTTTACTGGATCACCCGCGAGGGCAGTTGCAGCTCTATGTCACCTGCAGGCAACGGCCCGACTGGAATCTGCCGCGTCTGCTGCTCAGCGACGATTTGCTTGAGATGGACGCCACTTGCCTGGCGTTTTCCGAACAGGAGCAGGGCGTACTGCAATCGCGCCTGCAGCCTCAGGCATCGACGACGCCTATGCAGACATTCTGGCAACACACCCGCGGCTGGTGTGCGGGTGCGCGGCTGATGCTTGAGGCTGCCGGCCAAACCCCGGATGACCCGGACTGCGCGGATTTCTGGATCAGTGATTATCTGACTCGGGAGTGGCTGTGCCGGTTGGACTTGCATGAGCGCATGACGCTTGTCGAGCTGGCCCAACTGCCCAAATGCTCGATGCAGTTCTGCGAACAGCTGTGGGAGGGGCAGCAGGGCGGTCGCTTGTTCAAGCGTTTGCAGGCAAACCATTCCTTTTTCCTCGAAATCGACGGCGAGCCGGGATGGTTCACGCTGCTGCCTGCCGTAGCACGGGCCTTGTCGGACAAGCTCGGCAGCAGCGCCTTGAAGCTGCTGCGGCTTCGTGCCTGTCGCCTCTACCGTGACCTGGGACAGACCAGTGCGGCAATCGAACTGGCAATGGCGGCGGACCGACCTGATATCGCGGCTACTTACCTGGAAGAGCTCGGTCTGCAAGCGCTGATCGATGTACGCAACCTGACCGCGTTGCTGGCCTGGAGGCGTGGCACGGATCACGCCCAGGCACAGCGGCGAGAGCTGTTTGCCGGGGAGATGCACGCTGTCGAACAGGGCGTGTCCGTTGGCGTGCATTCGGACACTGCGCAACGACAGGCCGGTTGTATCAAGCCTCGAGCGCCGGTGCTCGAAAGTCTGGAGTACGAACTGACGCTGCGGGAAAGGGCCGTGCTCGCGTTACTGGCTGAAGGCCTGTCCAACAAAGAGATTGCCAGCCGGCTGTTCATTTCCCTCAACACCGTCAAGAGCCACGCCCGAGCCATCAACGACAAGTTGGGCGTCAGCGGGCGCACCCGCGCGGTGATGCGCGCCCAATCCATGGGGCTGTTGCAATGAGTGGCTTGCCCTTACGAACCCCACAACAAGAGAGCCGTTTTATGGATGACTTCACCCGTGCTGCCTGGTTAGGGCGAACCGAAGAGGTCTACGACCTGCTGGACCAGAGCCATGTGTCACGGGTGGCTGCGACCCTGGGCACACCGGCACCCGAACAGGGCGCAGCCTTGCCGGCACTCTGGCATTGGGCGTTTTTCCAGAGCGCGACTGAGGAGTGGTGCCTGGGACCGGACGGACATCCGGTGGTCGGTGCATTCCTTGCGCCTCCGGCCGGCCGCAGCCGTATGTGGGCGGGCGGCCGGGTGACCTTCCTCGAACCGTTGCGCATTGGCATCGAAGCCACTCGTGCTTCGAGCGTCCTCAAGGTCGAAGAAAAGACCGGAACATCTGGCTCATTGCTGTTCGTGACCGTCCGGCACGAGTACCGCCAGCAAGGGCGCGTGGCGATCCGGGAAGAGCAGGACATTGTCTACCGTGAACCCTCGCCAGCGAAGTTGACCAGTGCGCAGCCTTTGACCAGCGGCCACTGGCGCGCGGCGGTCGAGCCTACGGCGGTGTTGCTGTTCCGCTACTCGGCGGTGACCTGCAACGCACATCGCATCCACTACGACCTGCCTTATGCCACGCAAGTGGAGGGCTATCCGGGATTGGTCGTGCAGGGGCCGTTGATTGCGACCCTGACCGTGGGTGCCTTTTGCCGTGCCAACCCCACGGCACATCTTCGCCATTTCGCCTTTCGCGGCATGCGTCCGCTGATTGCGCCCCATTGCTTTGAGGTCGGTGGTCGCATCAGCGAACCCGGTGTCGCGCAAACCTGGGCCGGCGACGAGAGCGGTCTGGCGCAAAGCAGTGAAATCCATTTCGACTGAGTTTTCGAACACACCCGGCCAATGGGCCGCCGTTGGGAGTTGTAAACATGCTGTCTTCTGCACAAGAACAAGAAATCATGGCCATCCGCGAGGGCGTTCGCGCCCTGTGCGCCAACTTCGACGCCGCCTACTGGCGCAAAATCGACGAAGAGAAGGGCTTTCCCGAGGCGTTCGTCGAGGCGATGACCCAGGCCGGATGGCTGTCGGCAATGATTCCGCTCGAATACGGAGGCTCGGGCCTGGGGCTGACCGAAGCCTCGGTGATCCTCGAGGAAGTGAACCGCTGCGGCGGCAACTCCGGCACCGTGCACGGGCAGATGTACAACATGTTCACGCTGCTGCGTCATGGCAGCGAAGAACAGAAGCGCCTTTACCTGCCGAGGCTGGCCAGCGGTGAACTGCGCCTGCAATCGATGGGCGTGACCGAGCCGAGCACGGGAACCGACACCACGAAGATCAAGACCACGGCGGTGCGCGTGGGCGACAAGTACGTCATCAACGGGCAAAAAGTCTGGATTTCGCGCATCCAGCATTCGGACCTGATGATTCTGTTGGCCCGCACGACTCCCCTTGCCGAGGTGAAGAAAAAGACCGAGGGCATGTCGATCTTTCTGGTGGATTTGCGCGAGGCCATCGGCAACGGCCTGACCGTGCAGCCGATCGCCAACATGGTCAACCACGAGACCAACGAACTGTTCTTCGACAACCTGCAGATTCCCGCGTCGAGCCTGATTGGCGAGGAGGGCAAAGGCTTCCGGTACATCCTCGATGGCCTGAATGCCGAACGCACCCTGATCGCAGCCGAGTGCATCGGTGACGGTCGCTGGTTTATTGAGAAGGCCGCTGCCTATGCCCGTGACCGCGTGGTGTTCGGTCGACCGATCGGGCAGAACCAAGGCGTGCAGTTCCCGATAGCCGAAGGCCATATCGAGATCGAGGCGGCGGACCTGATGCGCTGGCGCGCCTGCGAGGAGTACGACACCGGCCGCAATGCCGGTGCGAGCGCCAACATGGCCAAGTACCTGGCGGCCAAGGCGTCCTGGGAAGCGGCCAACGCGTGCCTGCAAACCCATGGCGGCTTTGGTTTTGCCTGCGAATACGACGTGGAGCGCAAGTTCCGCGAGACCCGCCTGTACCAGGTGGCGCCGATCTCCACCAACCTGATTCTTTCCTACGTGGCCGAGCACCTGCTCGAATTGCCGCGCAGCTTCTGAGGACGCCCGAATGAACCATACCCATGCATTGGCGACATTCCTGGCGCAATTGCGCTACGACGACCTGCCTGAAGCAGTGTTGGCGCGCACTGAGGACCTGTTCCTGGACTGGCTGGGCTCGGCCCTGGCCAGCCGTGGCGCCCATCCGATTCCGTTGTTCGAACGTTACGCCCAGTTAATGGGGCCGCAGGAGGGTCGTGCCAGCATTGTGCTGAGTGGCCGGCGGACGTCGGCGTATTTCGCCGCATTGGTCAACGCCGCGGCCTCGCACCTGGTGGAGCAGGACGACTTGCACAACAGCTCCGTGCTGCATCCTGCCACGGTGGTGTTCCCGGCGGTGCTGGCCGCCGCACAGGACCTTGGCAAGAGCGGTCAACAGCTGTTGCTGGCCTCGGTGGCCGGCTACGAGGCAGGCATTCGTATCGGTGAGTTCCTGGGCCGGTCGCACTACCGCATTTTCCATACCACGGCCACCGTCGGCACCCTGGCGGCAGCCGTCGCGGTCGGCAAACTGATGGATTTCGACCAGGAACAGTTCATCAACCTGCTCGGCAGTGCCGGCACCCAGGCCTCCGGCCTGTGGGAGTTTTTGCGCGATGCCGCGGATTCCAAGCAATTGCATACGGCCAAGGCTGCCGCCGATGGCTTGCTGGCGGCCTATTTGACTGCCGACGGCCTGACCGGGGCGCGCAACATCCTCGAAGGTGAGCAGGGCATGGCCGCCGGCATGTCCAGCGATGCCCGGCCGGCCTGCCTGTCCGATCGTCTGGGCAGTCGTTGGGCATTGCTTGAGACCTCGTTCAAGTTCCACGCTTCGTGCCGGCATACCCACCCGGCCGCCGACGCGTTGTTGGCGTTGATGCAACGCGAGGGGCTTGAGCATCAACAGATCAGCGCGATCACCACCCGCGTGCATCAGGCCGCCATCGATGTACTTGGCCGGGTCGATGTGCCGCAAACCGTGCATCAGGCCAAGTTCTCCATGGGCGCCGTGCTGGGCCTGATCGCCGTGCACGGCAAGGCCGGGTTGCCCGAGTTTCATGAACTGGCCTTGACCGACGCCGATGTCGCCGCGGTGCGTGAAAAGACCCGCATGCAACTCGATGGCGAAGTCGACGATGCCTATCCCCGGCGCTGGCTGGGCCGGGTCGATGTACAGACCACCGATGGCCGGGGGCTGAGCGCGGCCATCGACGAACCCAAGGGCGATCCGGGCAATACCTTGTCCCGTGCGGAGCTGGAGGACAAGTTTCAGCGTTTGCTGGCATTTGCCGGCGATAGCGACACCCGCCGTGCCAGCCTGTTGATCGATCGGGTGTGGAAATTGCGCGGTACGGCCGACCTCAGTGGTTTGACGGAGTAAGCCCATGAATGACATGGCTCATACACCACGGCCGCTGGACGGCATTACCGTGATCAGCCTGGAGCATGCGATTGCCGCACCATTCTGTACCCGTCAATTGGCGGACATGGGGGCCCGGGTGATCAAGGTCGAACGCCCGGGCTCGGGGGATTTCGCGCGCGGCTACGATGAACGCACCCGTGGCCTGGCCTCACACTTCGTCTGGACCAACCGCTCCAAGGAAAGCCTGACGCTGGACCTCAAGCAGAACGAGGCACGGGCAGTGCTCGAACAATTGCTCGGCCAGGCCGACGTGCTGGTGCAAAACCTCGCGCCGGGCGCCGCCGCACGCATGGGGTTGGGGTTCGATGCATTGCACGAGCGTTTTCCGCGTTTGATCGTCTGTGATATTTCCGGCTACGGCGAAGGCGGACCCTACCAGGACAAGAAGGCCTACGACCTGCTGATCCAGAGTGAAAGCGGCTTTCTGTCGGTGACCGGTGGAGCCGGTGAGGACCAGATGGCCAAGGCCGGTTGTTCCATCGCCGACATCTCGGCGGGGATGTATGCCTACACCGGCATCCTTTCGGGCCTGCTGTTGCGCAACAAGACCGGGCAGGGCAGTCGTATCGACGTTTCGATGCTCGAAAGCATGGTCGAGTGGATGAACTTCCCGATGTACTACGCCTTTGACGGGGCCACGCCACCGGCGCGCGCCGGAGCCTCTCACGCGACCATTTACCCCTACGGCCCGTTTCCCACCGGGGATGGCGGCACGGTAATGCTCGGGGTGCAGAACGACCGTGAATGGACGCTGTTCTGCAAGCAGGTGCTGCAACGCCCCGAACTGCTGGACGATGCACGTTTCGGCAGTACCAGCCAGCGTGTCAGCCATCGGGATGCATTGCGCGCAACCATCATCGAAGCCTTTGCGGACCTCGAGGCCGGGCAAGTGATCGCCCGTCTGGATGCGGCACACATCGCCAACGCCCAGGTCAACGACATGGCGGGTGTCTGGGCCCATCCCCAGCTCAGGGCCCGCGACCGTTGGCGTGAGATCGACAGCCCGGTGGGCAAGTTGCCGGCCCTGCTGCCTCCGGGACGCAACAACGCCTTCGAGCCACGCATGGATGGCGTCCCCGCGCTGGGGCAACACACCACGGCGCTCCTGACCGAACTGGGCTATGCCGTGAGCGATATCAAGCGCCTGCACGAAGTCGGTGCCGTTTAAACTTTTCCATCGAGGAGCCAGCATGGCTTTTGCAAACGCCCGTTCGGCGCTGTTCGTACCCGGAAGTCGCCCCGAACGTTTTTCCAAGGCCTTGGCCAGTGGCGCCGATGTGGTCATCGTCGATTTCGAGGATGCCGTCGAAGCGTCTCTCAAACGGCACGCACGACAGTTACTTGGTCAGTTCCTGGCCGAGCACGACGTACAGGTCCTGGTGCGCATCAATGCCGCCGATCATGCCGAACACGCCGCCGACCTGGACTTCTGCCGGGATCAACCGGCAGTCGCCGGCATCCTGTTGCCCAAGGCCGAAAGCGCCGCACAACTGGCCCGGTCCGCTGCCACCGGCAAATTGGTCTGGCCGATCATTGAAAGTGCCCGGGGCTTGCTCGCCCTGGCTGAAATTGCCGCCTCGCCCGGCGTCGAGCGCCTGACGTTCGGCGCTCTGGATCTGGGGCTCGACCTGGGCCTGAACAGCGGCAGCCAGGCAGCCGAAACCGTGCTTGATCAGGCACGGATCGCGGTTTTGCTGCACTCGCGGGCCAATCATCTGGTCGCACCGCTGGACAGCGTTTTTCCTGCTTTTGAGGACATCGAGGGGCTGCGCCTGGCCATGAATCGGGCACGCGACATGGGCTTTGGCGGTGCCCTGTGCATCCACCCGAAACAGGTCGCCGTCATCCATGGGGCATTGGCGCCCAGCGATGCCGAACTCGAGTGGGCGCGCAAGGTTCTGGCTGCCGCAGGCTCGGGGTTGGCGGCCTTTCAGGTCGATGGGCAAATGGTCGATGCGCCGGTGCTGAGCCGTGCTCGCCGGTTGCTGGACAGCCATCAATAACCCTTGAACAACATGGGAAACAACAAAATGGCAGGACCGTTACAAGGACTCAAAGTACTGGAAATGGCCGGCATCGGCCCGGCACCTTTTTGCGCCATGCTGTTGGCCGATATGGGCGCCGAGGTGATTCGGGTTGATCGACTGGTGCCGGGTGCAATGGGCGGCGGTGGGTCGATGGTCGACCGGGGGCGCAAGAGCATTGCCCTCGATCCCAAGCGAACAGGCGCCAATGAAGTGCTGCTCAAGCTGGTCGAACAGGTGGATGTTCTGATCGAGGGCTTTCGTCCAGGGGTCATGGAACGTCTCGGGCTGGGTCCTGATGTTTGTCTGAGGACCAATCCGCGACTGATTTATGGCCGCATGACCGGGTGGGGCCAGGATGGACCCTTGGCGCTGGCGGCGGGCCACGACATCAACTACATCGCCCTGACCGGCGCCCTGCATTCGATGGGGCATGCCGACCGGGCACCGACACCACCGTTACATCTGGCGGGCGACATGGGGGGCGGGGCGATGATGCTGGCACTCGGCATCGTCAGTGCTTTGCATGAAACCCGCCAGTCAGGCAAGGGGCAGGTCATCGACGCGGCCATCTGTGACGGAACGTCGTTGCTCACCACCCTGTACCATTCCTTGCTCGCCAGCGGAAAATGGCGACACGAACGCCAGGCCAACATGCTTGACGGTGGTGCCCATTTCTATGGCTGCTACACCTGCGCCGATGGCAAATACCTCTCTGTAGGTCCCATGGAGCCCCAGTTCTACAAACTGTTGCTGGAATTGTGCGAGCTCCCCGTCGCGGAATTTTCCGAGCAATGGAACAGGGAGGCGTGGCCAGTCATGCGCAGTCAGCTGGAGGCGCTGTTTCTCACACGCACCCGTGATGAATGGGCAGCGTTGCTCGAAGGTACGGATGCCTGTGTCGCACCGGTTCTGGACTTCGACGAAGTGGTCCGTCACCCGCATCATGTGGCACGCAAGAACTTCATTGACGTCAACGGCGCGCCATGCCCGGCGCCCGCGCCACGCTTCAGCCGAACGCCGGCCCGTGCCGGTGCCGTTCCCCAACCCGGTGAACATACGCTCAGTGTGTTGCGCGATCTTGGTTTGGGGGAGGGGGAGATTGCCCAGCTGAAGGCCAGTGGCGCCATCGCCTGACTTGCACGATCAAACAGCCGTCGACCGGGACGGCTGTTTGGCGGCGCCAGTTCGTCCGGGCGCCGTAGGTTCTAATCGAGCAATCCCTTTTGCCGCGCAATCGCCACCGCCTCGGTACGTCCCTGGGCGCCCAGCTTGGCGTTGATGTTGCGCAAGTGCGATTTGATCGTGAATTCGGACAGGAACATTCTTTCGGCGATCACGCGATTACGAAGCCCGGCGGCCAGCAACTGGAGCACCTGGATCTCACGGCTCGTGAGAATCTCGATGTCATTGCCCGCAGCATGCGCCAACGGGTGTTCAACCTGCGGTCGCTTACATCGTTCGAGCAACGTGGTCAGAAAGCCCATGTTTATGCCGTTCGCAGCCACGCGGTTGTGCAGCGCGGCATGCCAGCGATGCAGCAGATCGGCAAGTCTGGGGCCTTCATCGATGAAGGTGCGCAGGAAGCCCTCGTGACTGGCGAAGCGCAATGCTTGGGTCAGTTCCTCGAACGCGGCTTTTTCCTCGCCCTGGCCGTCCAACGCCATGGCATGCAATAACCTGAGCTTGAGCACCCGTCGATAGCGCTGTTGCGCCTGGGCCGTGTCGATGGCCTGCGCCAACGCCGGGGCGGCATCAGCGTGGTTGCCTTGGGCAATCTGCAAGCGCAGGCGAGCTATGGAGGGTGTGTCGACGTCGGTGGTGTGCATGGAAATGCCCGGACGCTCCCAGTCACCCTGCAGCTCGGCGTTTCGCAGGTCCTGCTCGGCGTTCTCCAGGCGACCTTCCAGGGTCGCGACACGGGCACGCTCCAGCCAGGCGCAGCAAATGGCCCGGGATGCAGCGATTTGCCGCCCGCTGTGCTCCAGTTCCGCCAGATAGCGTTGCCACCCTTCCTTGTCGCCATGTTCATAGGCCAGGCGCGAAATCAGTACGTGGTTGGCGATCAGGGCATCGGGTGCGCCATTGTTGCGACTGTAGGGCAACGCCTCGAGCAGGGTACGTTCAGCCTCATCCGTCGCATCGATCTCATACAGGGCCTGGGCCAGGGTGCTGTTGATCGAAGGCTTGCCGGCCACGATTTCGCCTGTGGAACCATCCCAATGCCGTTCACGGGAATCCTGCAGCCGGGCCAGTGCATTGCCCAGACGGCCCTGTACCAGATCGATGATGCTTTCGATGCAGTCGGCAATGCAGCGCATGAAATTCGACGGCTCGCTGGACGTCAGCCGAATCGCCCGGGACAGAATACGCCTGGCCTCGTCGTAGCGGTCGGTGCAAATCAGACTGTAAGCCAGCGAGTTGGTAATGACGCCGTACTGGAACGATTGCTCGGCCGATAACCGATCGATCTGGACCAGGCCGGCACTGCAACACTCTTCGACCCGACCGGTCATCGCCAGCAGCATGCAGCGAATGGTTTCCGCCTCCAGGGCGCATTGTTGCTGCTGATTGTCCCTGGACTCGCTCCCAAGGAACAGGTCGATGACGTCGATGGCTTCGTTGAAGCGCCGGCACAGCGCCAGGGCCCAGGCATAGGTCAAGGTCAGGTGTGGATGGTCATCGAGGGCCTTGGGAGAGATGCATTCCAGCCAGCGCAACATCAGACGGGCGCGGCCCGCTTCCATCAGATCGTTGGCGTTGGCGGCAATGTGGGCAACGGCCTCGGGCTCGGCACCGGCGCCGAGTAACAGTTCAATGGCTGGAACCGGCCGACCTTGCGTCAGGTACCAGTCGGCAGCCTTGCGTTGCAGCACCCGGGCCTGTCCCGGTTGCTGCCGCTCCAGGGCATCGCGCAGAAAACTGGCAAACAGGCTGTGATAGCGATACCAGTGACGTTCGCCATCGAGGGGAAAGAGGAAAAGGTTGGCTTTTTCCAGGAAATCGATCATCTGCTGGCTGTCCTGGCGACCGGTGACGGCATCGCACAGGGGGGCCGAAAGCTGTGGCAATACGCTGGTTTGCAGCAGGAACTGCCGGCAAGACTCACTCTGGTGAACGAGGATGTCTTCGGTCAGGTATTCGGCCAGTTCCAGGTTGGAGCCTGAAAACGTGGCAACGAACGACGCATGATCGGTTCGGCTGTGTAACGACAGGGTGGCCAGGAAGATCGCGGCAGCCCAACCCTCGGTGCAGCGGTACAGGGTCGCGATTTCGTTGTCGCGAAGGGGCAGCTGGTGCTTGTCGCGGATGAAGGCGGTGGCTTCTTCAAGGGAAAACCGCAGGGAGCCGGGTTTGATTTCCAGCAATTGTCCACGCGCCCTGATGCGCCCCAGACCGATATCCGGCGTGGTCCGCGACGCCATCATCAGCAAACCCTGCGCCGGCAGGGCATCGAGCAGTTGCTGGACAAAGTCGAGCACCGGCGGGCTGTGAATGGCCTCGAACTCATCCAGCAGGATCGAGAAAGGCCGATCCAGATCGGCCACAAAATCCAGCAGGTTCAGGGCCCGCTCGGTACTGTTGCGGGCGAGGCCATCGACGGCGGCTTCCTCGCCACCGAAACCGGCCCAGAGATGACCGACGAAGCGTTCCAGATCGTTGTCGGTCACATCCAGACTGAGCCAGATCACTCGGCGTTGCCGGGACGTGCACAGGGTGCGGTACTGCTGCATCAAGGTCGTCTTGCCAAAACCGCCCGGAGCCCGGATCAGCACCAGGCGCGGCGCATCGGCATGGTCGATGGTGTCCAGCAAGTCCGTGCGCTGAAGATGATTGGCACTGGCGACGGGCGGTTGCAGTTTTGTCCTGAGAATCCTGATTGTGGCGTCGGCACCTGAAGGGTGGTGCCCGCGATCGCGGTTCATGTGACATCCAGTACGAGCGGAATTAGGGGGCTGAAAGTGACGGTTCAAGGCTAATCAAACTTGCTTGTCGGTCAGCAAGTAAATAACCTAGCATCCAGTACCCACTCAATCAAGCACAGTGCTGCGCCGCGATGACGCTTCAGGCATTCGCGACATGTCCATGGACGATGCAATCAGTGAAGGCACATCAGATGCAAGAAGGTAAAGCCCAAACCCATACACGCCGTACCCAGCTGGAACGCCGTGCCGATGCCGAATCACGTTTGCTGCACGCGGCCCGGGCCATCGTCGCCGAAAAGGGCTGGACGGGCATGACACTGGCCGAAGTCGGCGAAGCGGCGGGTTACAGCCGGGGGCTGGCGGCGCATCACTTTGGCAACAAGGCCGGTTTGTTGCGCGCCTTGGCGGCTTACGTCAATACCTGTTTCGCTGCTGATCTGAAGGCGATGTCGCGGCGACGAGAAGGCGAGGTCACGCTGAAGGGCATTATCCAGGCATATTTTTCCGGGTCGGCCGACAGCTGGACCAATAACCGCGCATTGCTCGCGCTGTTGTCCGAGGCCGTGACGCAAGAGGGCGAATGCCGGGAAATACTGGTCCAACACACCCATGGCAATATCGAGTATCTGACCCGACTCATCGAAACAGGAATGGCCAGCGGGGACATGCGTTCGGACATCACTGCGCCGGCCGCTGCGGCACTGATCCTGGGGGTGATGCGTGGCGTCATGTTGCAGCATTTGCTCAAACCCGACGAAGCCGCCCTTGGCGCGATCCAGGAGCAACTGCTGTGCCTGATCGACATGGCCTTTGCCGCACCTGCCGCAAAGGCCCCTGGTAGCGGGAGACGGCAAGGTACGACTCATGTCATCGATTGACACGGTTCAAAGCAACCAGGCACCGATGATCAAACGGGTCATCGAGGTGTTCGGTCACGTGCAGAACCATCGCTCTCTGGATGCGGCGCTCGATGGTTTGCTGGAGGTAGGCCGGATCATCGGGCTGCCCAATCCGGCGTTCATCGATAATGTCGTGCATGAACAACGTCACGAATCGATCCAGGCCAGCCTGGGGGTGCCTGCCGGCATGCTGTGCTGGTGGCACGAGCAGCGTATCTCGGTAAAACAGCGCGACGTGCAACAGGCGCGGCGCGAGCGCATGCCCTTTGTCAGCAGCCTGCTC